>CAXTUE010000468.1:0-4156 GCA_964247355.1 uncultured Ktedonobacteraceae bacterium
CGCGTCTGCGCCAGAGCTTCATACTCAAAGATGTTAATTGGCGTCTCCAAGAACATGTCGTTTGAAGTGCTATAAGAATCAGATTGACGTGGTATACGAGTACGGACGCCCACGAGGGTACTACCTTACTATACATGGTTCCGTGCTCGTATACCACGTCATTTTGTTATTCTGCATTATCGGTCTCTACTCATGTGTAAGCAATACACCTGGCCGCATATCTCTAAGCCGGATAAAGGTATCACTGGTTTGAATGTAGGTGATGACGAAGTTGATAAACGAGTGCGAAAGTGCGTCAGCATTTTTCTTCGTATACATACGTTCAATGGCCCAGAATGAATAGCTGTTGGAAGCCACAAGGCCAGCAGTGGGAGCGTTGCCGTTAATGGCGATAGATGTAACCGTTGCATTGGCTTTGTTTGCGGACCCCAGATCGACATAGCCAATAGCCCCATCGCGTGTTCCAACCGTATTAATGACCTCCGATGTACTTGTCACAACTAATGATACGGGTGCGTCTGAACCATTCAGCACAAACCGGGCAAATGCAGCATGTGTGCCAGAATCCGTTGGGCGCCCAACCAGTACAATCGGCAGGTCTGGTCCACCAACCTGCTTCCAGTTTTTGAAGGTTCCATTATAAATGTTAGTGATTTGCGTACGCGTAAGGGTATTGATACCAGCGACATTTTTATTAATGATGAGCGTAAAGACGATGACTGCAACCTGATTCTCCGAAAGATCTGTATAGGCATAGTTGGCGTCTTTCAGCGAAAGCTCCGAATTGGCGATTTGTATTTTGCCCTGTTCCAGGTCCTGTATTCCTGCTCCACTCGAACTGCTGCTAATATTGAATACTGCAATGGGACAGGCCGAGCGATATTTTTCTGCGGCGTCCCCTACCGTCGCTCGAAACGCACTTGACCCACTTATGTTTGCCGGAAAGCCGATTGCGCATTGACCCTGCACAAATGCACCAATAAGCCCAATACCATTGCTAATTAATAAGCCAATCAGAAAGGCAATGGCTAAGCCCGCAACGATGCGTCGTGGTGTAATGAGTTGTGTTGGAGGTGTATATTGCTCAACGGTCCCATTTTCCAGGTGCGCAAACACATTCATCTGTACGTTCCCTAATGTTAAAAGCTTGAGGTTAATCGATTCTTTGGGATTGAGCAGAATCCCCGGCAGTTCAAAGTATTTGTGCGTCGGTGTATCGTTATTATCTAGCTGGATATAGTTTTTCAATCGGTCCTGGGGAATCATATTTGCAGGTTCGGTGCTATGAATTGCACAACGGATGAGAGAGGGCGGATCTAACTCGATACGAACAGGTTCTTTGTCTTGAAAGTCCTCGGTCTTCACAATCTCCGTACCTGTGTTTGCCAGCTTGACGACCAGCAGACGTGCGTTGTTGACCTCATGTCCGTCAAGCGTTAGTTGAATATCCTCCCCCAGGTCTTTTTGCACATTGACAAGCCCCACATCTGAGACAATTTGGTAGCTGAGTCGCTTCCTTCGTTTCCTTCTTGTATTAAGTATAATTGCTCCGATGCTCGGCACACCTAACAGTGGAATCGCAATTGAAATCACACCGAGCCAAAACTGCCACGACGGATCAGCAGGATTAAAAAGAGCCGCCAGGAGGATGGCGTGAGGCTCTATATGCATGTGTTGCTCCCTATTTTTTCCAAAACTCTTCTTCCACTTAAATAAGACGCACAAACATGTACGATGTCAAGAGGTGCAACAATTACATTAGGTGTTGTCGCCACCTGTCTATCTGTGATGAATCAGATGTGGTTCACCATTCCAGTTTTTATACTTGGCGGTCTGCTCATAGATGGAGCGTATTGGTACTTGAAACCTTCCTCAACGCGCCTCCTACAGATGCGTGTCTTTTCAGCAGTTGCTGCTGCGGCGCCTTGTGCCATATACATGATATGGGTTGCTAGCACAATGCGTGTTGTGTGGACAATGCATATGCTCATTGGCAGCGTGTATGTGCTTGTCATGATTGGATGGGGCCTCTCATATCTCTCCTATCCTCCACAACGTCCTGCAACAACGAATACTGTAGGCGAAGAGAATTAGATAGAGCATTCTTAAACAGAAGAAATTCGATGCGATAACTATCATCGAATTTCTTCTGTTTGGGGTTGAGCCAGAAACTACTACTTTCCGATATACTCTTGCCCACCCATGTATGGACGCAGTGCCTCCGGTATACGCACCGTGCCATCCGCTTGCTGATGTGTCTCCAACAAAGGAATGAGAATACGCGGCGAGGCGATGGCCGTGTTATTGAGCGTATGGACAAACTTGACCTTGCCCTCCTCGTCTCGATACCGCACGTTGACGCGGCGCGCTTGCCAGTCGTGGAAGTACGAACACGAATGCGTCTCGCGATAACGCTGCTCGCTTGGTACCCAGCACTCGATATCATACATGCCGACCTTGCCGTCGCCCATATCGCCTGTACACACATTGACAACGCGATAGGGCAGTTCAAGGGCCTCGATCAACTCCTCCGAATTGCGCAGTAACTGCTCATGCCATGTGACCGATGTATCGTGGTCCGCTTTACATATCACATATTGCTCAACCTTATTGAACTGGTGAATGCGGAATACGCCCCGTGTATCTTTGCCATAGGTACCCGCCTCCTGTCGGAAACACGGGCTAAAGGCGACATAGGTAATTGGCAACTCCTCAACCTTGAGTATTTCATCCTTGTACATGCCTGTAATGGGAACCTCGGCAGTACCAACCAGGAAGGTATCCTGCCCTTCAAGTTCGTATACCTGATCGCGTCCTTTAGGAAATTGCCCATTGCCGACAAAACAAAATTCGCGCGCCATCGCTGGCACAATCAACGGCGTAAAGCCCTTGCGCGCGATACGGTCAAGCGCGAAATTCATCAATGCCAATTCAAGCCGTGCTGCATCGCCCTTCAGAATATAGCTACGCGAACCCGCCACCTTGACGGCGCGTTCGATGTCCACCATAGTATGTTTCTGCATCAAATCATAGTGATCGAGCGGCTCAAAACCGAACGCAGGCTTCTCACCCCAGTATTTGACCGGCACATTGTCGTTTTCGTCTTTGCCAACCGGCGATTTGGGATCAGGAATATTTGGCACGGTCAAGAGCAACTGCTGTCGCTCCTCCTGTAACGCGCTCAGTTGTGGCTCGCGCTCTTTAAGCTGTATCGAGAGTTCTTTCCCCTGCGCGATTAGCTCACTACGCAGTTCAACATTTTTCGCCTTTGCCGCCTCCTGTACCCGCTTCGAGATTGAATTCTGCTGTGTCCGCATCTCCTCAATCTCATGCTGAAAGGTGAGAACTTGCTTGTCTAACGCAAGTAGCGCATCAACATCAAGCGGGTTGTTCTTGAGCCGCGCCGCCTCTCGTACGGCCTCTGGATTGCTCCGAATAAATGCCAGGTCAAGCATACTATACTCCTTTTCAATACAAAAAAAAGCGTCATCGTCCCTACAGGACGACAACGCCGAATACGCGCAATCGTGGTACCACCTTACTTTATCTGACCTTGCAACAAGGCCAGAACCTCTTATTGCCCTATAACGGAGGCACCGTAAACGCTGCTCACGTACGCTCATGGGTGGATTTCGCTTCTAAACAATGCCGTCTGCGTCGCACCAACCCGCAGTTCTCTTTTGCATGTTAGAGGCTACTTGTTCCATTCATCGCGACTATTGTTGCTTTTTGCTGCGCTCACAATAACACTACTTGGATAATTTGTCAATCAGAATCATGGCACCTTGGTTCCCAAATGAAGCATTTATAATTTCTACAATTTCCACACCTTTACATTCCCAACCGTTACATCAATTGGTGTACCGTTGTTCAGCGCAACGACGCCAATTTTGCCCTCTTGCAACGTCTTATCGTTAATAGTATCAACGTGTTGCCCATTGACATAGAGCTGAAATTGCGCATCATTCGCGATAACTGTAAGCGTGTTGGACTGGCTAAAAGACTGTGTGATTGCGCTGCTGAAGCTACGTACTAGTGTGTTCACCGTTCCATTTGTGCTATATACGTCGAATGCATAAGAGCCGTCAGTGCCTATGCGAAACATATAGTAGGCTTTGTTGTCGCTGGACACACGAAAGACCATGCCAGCCTGTCC
>CAXTUE010000469.1:0-2915 GCA_964247355.1 uncultured Ktedonobacteraceae bacterium
CAAGTATCGTCTTTGCTTCTTCGATGATTACCCATGCTGCTATCTCTTCTGCGAGAGATGAAAGCGGCATGTGAATGGCTTGTGCTAACTTCCAAGTGACGGTGATAAGACAGACAGTAAACTGACGGAAGAAGAGTGGCGTATATTTATAGGTGTAACGTTGAGGTAGGTGACGAGCGAATATGGTATGAACAGCATCTTGTGGACTTTCAATCGTCGAGAGATCATCAAACGCATTGTCTATCAGCACATCGCAACTCTCTTGCAGGGTCCGACGTTCACGTGGAGTGAGAATGTGAGAATACGCTTGCCCAATGAGCATGTTTGATTCCTTTCAAATATCGCAAATTTCTGCACTAATATTCCTCCATGAGAGGTTTCACCTACAGTTTTTCATTCCTCTGTGCTTACGATCAAACGTCCGTCCTTTTGGCGGACAGCCCCGCGTACAATTATACATCATTATTCTATCCATGCATCGAACGGAGAACTGCTACTCATAATTCGTCCTCCATCTCGACGCCAATCTGCATTCTCTCCTAAAACTTGCCAAATGAGAGCATGTGCTTCTTTTCCTGAGAGCCAGCCTTGCGTCTGTAATCGATGAGCGAGGACTTCAACTGCTTTCCAATGCTGTGTTAAGATGTCTTCTGCCTGTCTCTGACACTGTTTTTGCATGGCATAACGTTCTTCGTCAGTGTCAAACATCTCAAGCGACCAAAGATAAATGGTATCGAAATCAGCGTGATCAATTCCACGCCAACGTTGATAATTCCAACCGCGTTGCTCACAAAGTATTCGTAGAGCAATAGTGCCAGCATACATAATCGTTGTACACTCAGGATTTTGTGTTGCATCTCCCCATCGCGGGAAACCTTGCCTAGCCTCCGTTCGGGCATCGAAAGCGCAATAACCGTGATAGCCTTCTGCACGATCCCCACGAAGAGAAATTTCACTGATACATCGTCCAATTACATGTCCTACGACTGCATGTCCAGCTTCATGAAAGGCATACTGTATGGTATGGAATATACCTTGTTGTGACATTTTTTGTCTCCTTAATATATGTTGGCCCTTATATCTCCTGATAAAATCTCTCCTAAGAATATGCCATAAGTATGTTTACGCTATCTATTTCTTTGTAATTAATCAAAAGTTGCATTATATCCTGGTTTGTGAAGGTCATGATATTTTTACATAATTGTATCTGCCGTTTTGCTGTTGTTGTCAGTATATGACATTCATCAGAACAGATTATAAAGCGACAGCAAATAACTGCGAGCATTTTCAATTGCTATATTTTAGTAGAGCAGCTTATTTCTCGCAGGACAACCAGAAGCTGCACATTCTAGCAGAAATTATGGACAATCGACAAAAGGGTCATGGATACAAAGCTGGTCATTCAGGAGAGTGGAGGCGAGATGGAGTGGACGTGGAAGAGTTGTATTGCCGCCAGCCCATGCTGAAGAACTACGTAGGAGATGCGGAATACGACACCAGTGCAAGGGTGTATCGTTTTTTTGTAAGAAAACAGATACAAATTCCACGACAGTCTGATGTTTGAAGGCAATAGACCCGAAATCTGCTTTATAGAGATCTTCCTTGCTCTGCTTTTGTGTCCTATCGATACTATCTGGATATCTACCAATGGAGAGATAGTGTAGAAACTGACTCTCTGTTTGGGTATCAACATATCCACCCAGGTAATCAAGGTCTTTGACAACCTCTCCATTTCTCAAGGGAATATATTGCGGTGTTTCCCCAAGAGTACCGCCTGTGCGAACACGAATGATGCGGAGAAGAGGTAATTGATCGGGTGTAAAGAGTTTCTTTACGTTCGGGAGATGCTGCAAATCGAGGACATTTGGTTGTTTATAGGTGTTCGCTAATTGAGGTAGAATCTCATGGTTACGCCAATTGTTTGCCTCAAAGAGAGCAAGTGTTGGGACATCTATCTGAGTAAGTATATTGGCTGCAAATGTTGCGCAATCTTGCCTCTTCAAGTTTAATGCCTTCCAATTTTCAGCAGTAAAGAGTTTACCTATCTGGCGAGTTCCTTCAATATAGGAAAGCCACTTCTGTTGAGACTGCGGAAATTTCACCTGGAATTGTCCATCAGGACACAGACGAACAGCAATAGGATAGTTTAACGTGTATTTGTTACTTCTAAGGAGATAGAAACCGACAGTATGCAACTGACTCGCAGTCTCAGCTTCAATACCCGCGTACTCATAGAGTGGGGCTGGAAGATCAAAGGTTAGACCAAGCTGACGGTACAGCAAATCAAGCACGCTATTATGAATACGATGTGGAGAACTATGTAGCAATTTCTGCTTGTTTTGGCTCACCTGGACGGGATGGGTAAATTGAGATGCTACATCAAAATGATTGCAAGCATTACGAATCACGCCTTTGATGTCTTGACTCAAGTGATACAGGCTATTTTTTCCCAAGTGGAGAGGTTCCTTCTCGACTAGCGTCAGAAACACACCGTCACTGGTTGGTATGTTTGCTCGAAGGAGTTGCATCCACTGCTTAAGTTTTTCCCGATAGGCATAACGGTTTTGTTGCCTCCACTCACGCTTCCGCTTCTCTCTCTCCTCACGTGTTAATCCTCTCTGAAAAATCTGTCCAACATTCAAACCGCGCATATCTAATGGTAGCATGTCTAGGTTTTCGAGGTGTACAGCAATGATTTTTATCTGACCAGGCCAAGGATCATTTGGACCCAGGAAAAGTATCTCATGAAGCTCACGTTGCCATGCATTACGAGTATCGCTATCTTGCCAAAAGAGAAAGATGAAGATAGTTCTATTATTCGTAGCTCGACGTATTGCATCCATCACAAAATTGTGACGGGCAATCTGACTTTCTAGCGTTTTTTCTTCTTGAGATAATCCACGAGGAACATTCCA
>CAXTUE010000469.1:2945-3889 GCA_964247355.1 uncultured Ktedonobacteraceae bacterium
GTACAGAATCTGGGGACCTTTCTGAGGAGTAATATGTGCAGAGGTATCAACGCTGAGAAGTTGATCTTGAGAGAGCTTCAAATTGAGAAGTTTGCTTAGCTCTTCTGCGGTCTCATTTTTTTCAGGAAAGTTAAATCCAGTTTGAAGTGCATGATCTGGATAGTAACCCTCTGCCATAACAACATAATACTCATCACCTTGATAAGGAGTGTAAGGAGCTGGACGATGCTGCTTAGGATAGGCAAGAATCTCCTTTGGGTCAACAAAGCTGCGTGCTTTCATGGCTTCTAGTAACTGAGCAGGATTTTCCAGCCAGCGAGGAGAGTTACTTCCGCCTGTTACAGTGAGTCTAATGAGCGTTGGTGCTGCGCTCCAACCTGAGAGACGAGGTTGCTTAATGCCAACGAGAACTGTAGCGTTGCGCCCATTGTTGAGGTGTTCAATTGCTTCGTCAGCGAGGCGTTGGCAACGAATATATACGTGAAGCCACCGATGGGGGCTTCCAATTTGGGTTTGAAGATGAAATTCTACTTTGTAGAAAAACGACCCCTTTTTTCCTGCGTCGTCTTCCTCTGTAGATTTTGCCTCCAGTATATTGCTAACGACGCCGAGGCTTTTGTTTTCCTGCTGAGAAAGACGCCAAGTGATTAAACGTTGATTGATATAACATTTTTTTTGCGAGAGAAGCGACGCAAAGAGATTAGGAATAGCCTGATAGCCAAGACCTATACCTTGGTCGAGATCACGAAGGAGTTGATCTGCGCGAAACACTTTCCAATTTGGAAGAGGTTGTTGTAGCGTTTGCTGTAGCTTCTGCCATAGATGTTGTCCACTACCTTTAATAAGATCAGGAAAGCGATATGTAACCCATTCTTTTGCCCACTCAAGGATAACGTCTTGAAGAGCAGCGGTATCTGGAAGCTCAGCGATGTCTGTATTTACAG
>CAXTUE010000469.1:3899-4116 GCA_964247355.1 uncultured Ktedonobacteraceae bacterium
AATGCCGTTCTTCTTTCTCCATTTGTTTGTTCCAATAATATTCAAAGCCATGAGCAAGATTGGGTGAGAGTGCACAAAGAGCTGTATTCAGCTTGAGAAATGGAGGAGTTTCATGTGTTTGATTGTTTTCATTCGCTAAACGCTTCATATGTTCAAGAAAATTATTGCATGCTATGAGATAAGAAAATTCGAGTGTACAGACAGTGAAATCTTGTAA
>CAXTUE010000470.1:0-4111 GCA_964247355.1 uncultured Ktedonobacteraceae bacterium
GCTGCTATACTGTCCTTTGCCAATAAAAAAGGATTACATGTTCTTGTACGTGGGGGTGGTACACAACTCGGTCTGGGGTCTCCTCCAACAGGCGGTGATATCTTGTTGAGCACATCCCGCCTGAATACAATTGTTGAGTATGCACCACACGACCTTGTGGTTACAGTACAGGCTGGTCTAGCACTATCGACACTACAGGCAGCATTACACCAGAGCAAGCAGTGGTTAGCCCTTGACCCTGAACTTGGTTCAGAGGCCACCATTGGGGGCATCGTAGCCACAAATGCGGCGGGACCTCGCCGTTTGCGCTATGGCGGTGTACGCGACTCAATTATTGGTATTCGCGTTGTGCTTGCCGATGGCACGATAGCTAAAGGCGGCGGAAAAGTCGTCAAAAATGTCGCGGGCTATGACTTACCCAAACTATTTACAGGAGCGTTAGGCACACTCGGCGTCATCGTCTCAGCTACCTTTCGTCTCTATCCACTGCCAGTAGCCTCCGGTACTGTGCATATCACCTCGTCCAGTGTATCATCGTTGTGCGAACTGGCAGTACGTATTATTGGCTCAACACTGGTGCCAACAAGTATAGATATATTTGGCACTTCACAAACAAAGGGCTACACGATGGCGGTACGTTTCGAGATGGGACAGGAAGCGGTTATGGCACAAGCTACAACACTACTCGCAATGATTGCTGAGATAGATGGTGCGACGATTCAGGCCGCACAACTGTTAGAGGGACACGATGAAGTACAGTTCTGGTCACATACTATTCATGACAATGAAGCTATGGACACAGCGAAGACTGTGCTCACACTCAAAGCAAGTCTACTACCAACAGAGGTTGGGCACTGGCTCTCTTCTGTAGAGCACCTCTGCCAGCAACAGCTTCTTTCAGCAACATGGCGCGCCCATGCCGGTCACGGCATCATATTTGTGCGACTTTCAGGCGACGACAAGGCTCTTGTTGCTACTGTTCCCGAACTGCGGCAAGCAGCAGTCGCACATCATGGCAGTCTTGTCGTTACAGAGGCACCACCCACCATTAGCCAGCAGGTTGACGTGTGGGGACCGATACCTGCGTTTGAGGTAATGCGCAATCTGAAAGCACGTTTCGACCCGAACCATATACTCAACCCAGGCCGATTTGTGGGAGGACTGTAAGATGACAACGAATATGCATAACGGGGCCACACCAGAAGAGGCTGGTCCACATGGACTTATTGAGGTACAAACAGCAACACACAGCGGTCGGAAGTTTTCGGCCTTTGATAGCCATCATGCACCCGATCCCGAACTGCTCGCGGACTGTGTGCATTGTGGTTTCTGCCTCTCAACCTGCCCTACTTATCTGCTATGGGGTGAGGAAATGGACTCCCCGCGTGGTCGTATTCAACTCATGAAGATGGCTTCGAGCGGCGATATTGGCATGACCGATACATTCAAGACACATATTGATCGTTGCCTCGGCTGTATGGCTTGTGTTACCGCGTGTCCATCAGGTGTACAATATGACAAACTCATCGAGGCTGCGCGTCCCCAGATTGAACGCAATGTGCCTCGTACAATCTGGGATCGGCTGTACCGTACACTGATTTTTAGTCTCTTCCCCTATCCCAATCGTCTACGTCTCATGACGCCTTTCCTGTGGCTGTACCAAAAAAGCGGTGCGAAACGTTTGCTGGAAACGCCGATAGCGAAGCGACTTATACCAGCGCGTCTGCTTGGCATGGAGGCGATTCTGCCGCCCATTCACCTGCGTTCTCTACTCTCTCGACCAAAGGCATTGAACCGGGCGAAGTCGACAAAGAGACGACGTATTGGATTGCTGATAGGGTGTATTCAGCGTGTGTTCTTTGACGACGTGAATGCCGCGACGATTCGGGTGCTAACGGCGGAGGGTTGCGATGTGGTCATTCCACAAATGCAAGGCTGTTGCGGGGCATTAAGCGTTCACGCAGGACGTGAGGACGAAGGCTTGAAGTTCGCACGTACACTTATAGACACATTTGAGGTATACAGTCTGGACACGGTTGTTGTCAATGTAGCGGGCTGTGGTTCAAACCTCAAAGAGTATGGGTACCTCTTGCGGGACGACCCAGAATACGCGGAACGTGCGAAAGCGTTCTCGGATTCGGTGCGCGATATCACAGAATTACTGGCGGAACTCACTCCCGTCGCGCCCCGCCATCCTATTCCGCTACGTGTCGCCTATCACGATGCCTGCCACCTTGCTCATGCGCAGGGTGTACGTAGTCAACCGCGCGAGGTGTTGCGCGCTATTCCAGGCATCGAGTTGAGCGACATTCCCGAAGCTGAGGTCTGTTGTGGCAGTGCGGGTACGTACAACTTGCTAGAACCAAAGGCCGCTAACGCGCTAGGTGAGCGGAAAGCACACAACATACTGAGCACAGACCCCCAGTTAATTGCAACCGCGAATCCTGGCTGTCTGCTACAAATTCAAGCGTCACTACAGCGTATTGGAACGCCTCTTCCCGCGTTGCATCCTGTACAATTAGTAGATGCTTCAATTCGGGGTGTGATGCCTGTTGACATCATGCGGAAAGAAGTTCAAGGACGGTAGAAGAGATGCGAGATTGTAACCCTTTTGGCATTTCCATAAATGAAATCTTGGAAGGGCTACAATCTGGTACTTTCGAGAATAGCTTGCTAGTTCACCTTTACATCATCGAAGAGTGTGTACGTAGGATCGCTAGTATTGTTGTCGTCGTGACTTATCAAACTTAGTGTGTAGGAATCACCCGCCGTCACACTAGCCGATACCTGGGTCCAGGTTGTGTTGTTATTGCATGTATTAGCTAGAATGGTGGCAGATGTTCCTGCCGTGTTGTCCTTGAGCGTTGCTGTTGCCCAGTCATTTGTCACTACATCCGGGCAATGAACTTGATACCAGAAGCTGAGAGTACTCGCTGTGCTGGGAGCGGTGAATGTCTGACTAATTGAGCTATCTCCATTTGTCGCAGCGGTTCCACCAACCTGTGCGGAGGAACTACCACTATGAGCGGTTGTACTGACTGCTGTTGTGCCAGTGGATATCCAACCGTTGAGGTTACCAGTCTCAAAGTCACCATTGACAATACCACCGGCACTAGGAGTGCTAAACTGCACATCGAGGACGGCATGCAACTCAATGCCATTGGGAGCAACACCAGTCTGACCATGCAAAAAGTCGAAGAAGCCAACGCCTGTTATAGTTACGGGCACGTTAGCGGTCTGGAAACCACTTGTAACGGTATAGCGAGCGTCAAATTCGGAGCGGGCTTTCTGAATGCCAGACATCAACAAACTAGAAGAACCGACACAAGTTGGAGACGGAATCTCGCTGATTAATGTATTGCCCGCGCCATCATTGAGAACCAGATGGTAGTCCGAGTCTGCTTCCAGCTTGTATTCTACAAGCGTGGCATTCAGTTGAAATATTGTGGTTTCAGTTGGCTGAATGCGATTGGCGGCGGGGATGTTAGCTGGTGCTGGCAATGCTGCTAGTGTAGCAATTGTGGTCTTGGTCGTAGCCTGGAGATTGATCAAATTGGCATCGGCATCGGTGCCGGTCTTCACGGACCAGCGTTCTACTCCGCAGGAACCGTTAAGTGGCTCCTGATCCGCGTCTCCATTGTCATCATGCTGTTGTTTGGCACTTGTTGTAGTAAGTGAAGCGAGCTTTGCGTATGCAGGAGGTATAACCACTATCGCAAATAGTAGTAGTAAAAATACGCTGGCCAGAAGAAGCCGTTTTTTCACGTAAAACTCCTTTGATTAATTGTAGATTAATTTTTGAAAAGAAAGAGCGGAAACCCTGCCTCTATTCTCTAAATAATGAACGGGCAGTGTAGTTGCTTTCGGATTACACAGAAGATATGGTACAAATGTGTTTATACCAAACTAGTTTACCTATCGATTGCCGAGCCAGGCGTGCTGATGCGTTTTGATGAAATAACATGGCAGGAGGTAGGGACCGCATTCATCACGTCCGTCTCTGGTTCCTCACCCCGGCAACATGTGTTTTAATGAAATAACGCAGATATGCAGGAGGTAGGGACCGTATTCATCACGTCCGTCTCTGACCTCCCACATTGGCAAACGGACG
>CAXTUE010000471.1:0-4091 GCA_964247355.1 uncultured Ktedonobacteraceae bacterium
TAGTCAAGCCGTTCGAGATAGCGACCCGCCTCCGCGAAACTCCGTAGCATCAAGCCGTTCCATGAGGTTAGTATTTTCTCATCGCGTCCCGGCTTGACCCGCGTCTCACGTACCTTGAAGAGCGCGGCACGACTCTCTTTCAGTGACTCTTCCAAAGCCTCATCGCTTACCTGCACTTCATCAGTTGCGCGCGCCTGTGGTTGCACATGCAGAATATTCTTGCCCTCGAAGTTGCCGCGCTTCGTGACATCGTAGTAAGGCAGAAAGAGCGCGGTGGCATCGGGCGTAAGCACCTGCTCGATTTCTTCCGGCGTCCATACAAAGAATTTGCCCTCTTCGCCCTCGCTATCGGCATCCTGTGTCGAGTAAAATCCGCCTTCGGGCGAGGTCATTTCCCGCACTACATAGTCCAGTGTCTCCTCGACAATCCGTCGGTAAAACGGGACGCGCGTCACAAGATAGGTATGCAGGTAGATACGGCTCAGAAGCGCGTTATCGTACAGCATCTTCTCGAAGTGCGGCACAAGCCATTCCTTGTCAGTGGAGTAGCGATGGAAGCCGCCGCCCAACTGGTCATAGATGCCACCATTCGCCATCGTTCTCAATGAATGCTCAACCATTTCGAGTTCAGACGTTTTCGCTGGCTGCGTTATTTCTCCTCGCTGTCGATGCTGGTGGATGCGTAACAGCAACTCTAGCGACATCGTGCCAGGGAACTTGGGTGCGGTACCGAAACCTCCATCCTCAGCGTCGTACTCTTCGGCTAACGCATCGCTGGCCTTAGTGAACATGTCGAGCGAGAACGTTGTAGTTGCTGGCAACGCCGCCCCTGCTCTGCGTAGAGGTGCATCGCTGCGTTGTTGCAGGTAATCAGCAAGTTGCGTTGCCTGCTCCTCGATCTCCTTGCGCTGCTCCTTATAAGCGGCGGCGATACTCTGCAGAATGGTGGCAAACCCCGGCATTGTTTCACGTCCATAGGAACGGTCTTCGGGTGGAAAGTAGGTGCCCCCATAAAAGGGACGACCATCAGGCATCAAAAAGACCGTCATGGGCCAACCTCCCTGACGCGTCATCGCCTGTACCGCCTGCATATAGATGCTGTCGATATCGGGCCGTTCCTCGCGGTCAACCTTAATGTTGACAAAATTCGCGTTCATCAGCGCGGCAATCGCCTCGTTCTCGAACGACTCGCGCTCCATCACATGGCACCAGTGGCATGCCGAATAGCCAACGCTTAGCAAAATCGGCTTATCCTCTTGCCTCGCCTTCTGCAACGCCTCATCGTGCCACGCATACCAGTTCACCGGATTATGCGCATGCTGCAGCAGGTAGGGACTGGTCTCATGAATAAGACTATTCGTGTGTGCGTATTGTTGTGATTGTATATCTGACATGGACGTACCTCCATAAATGCTTGTATAGGTGAGTAGCTTTAAGCATTGTACGACATGGGGCGGGAAATGCGAAATGAGCACATACATTGTTTCACTTTCCCTTAGCTTGTCCTCCGTTGTATCATAAGGATGCGTTGCCTATTTGCGCAACTGGCGCACTGCTGTCTTGAAAGAGGAATGGTTATGACGTTTACAGATGAAACAACAATGAGCATGGGTCAAGAATATATCGAGATTCGTGGTGCTCGCGAGAACAATCTTAAGGATATCTCGCTGAGGCTACCCAAGCGCAAAATTACCATTTTTACCGGCGTGTCCGGTTCGGGGAAATCATCACTGGTATTTGATACCATTGCCAACGAAGCACAACGGCTGTTGTTCGAGAATTTCAGCATGTTTGTTCGCAACTTCCTGCCTCGCTATCCTCAACCAGATGCCGATGCGATTGAGAACCTGAGCATGGCGGTGCTTGTTGACCAGAAACGTCTGGGCGGAGGCTCGCAATCGACGGTGGGCACGGTTACTGATATCGCGTCTGTGTTGCGTCTGCTCTTTTCGCGCCTCGGCGTACCCCATGTGGGCTATGCCAATGCGTTTTCCTTTAACGACCCTGCTGGCATGTGTCTGGAGTGTAACGGGCTTGGGCGCAAGATCGGTGTTGAGGTGGAGGCGTTAATCGACAAAACAAAATCTCTGAACGAGGGAGCTGTCATCGCCCCAGGACTGGCCAATTGGGAAACCGATATATATATGCGTTCTGGCTTCTTCGACAATGATAAGAAGATAGCCGAGTATACACCGGAGGAACTGGACCTGCTTCTCTATAGCGAACCGCGCAGATATGAGGGTTTGGCGTACAACACCTATGAGGGTCTGATGTACAAGTTCAATCGCAAGTTTGTTGCGCGGGACATCCAGACGTTCTCTGCTCGTACACGGCAAAAGGTCGAGCCTTTTTTGAAACTCGGTCCCTGCCCGCTCTGTAAGGGTGCCCGGCTTAATCAAGCTGCCCTGAACTGCAAGATCAAGGGCTACAATATCGCTGACATGTCAGCGATGGAGGTTGATGAACTGCTGGCAGTGGTAAAAACGCTCGACGATCTGGCGGCGGCCCCAATCGTTCGCACGTTGACCGAACGCCTGCAACATCTGGTGGAGATTGGCCTGGAGTACCTGAGTCTAGAGCGAGCAACGGATACGCTGTCTGGGGGCGAGTCGCAACGCGTGAAGATGGTCAAACATCTCAATGGAAGCCTTGTGGATGTGATGTATGTCTTCGACGAACCGAGTGTCGGATTACACCCACGCGATGTCCACCGCCTGAACGATCTACTCGAAAAGTTGCGCGATAAAGGCAATACGGTGCTTGTGGTAGAGCATGATCCCGATGTCATAAAAGTCGCGGACTACGTTGTGGATATGGGGCCGTATGCAGGAAGCGAGGGTGGCCAGATCGTGTACGAGGGCAGCTTTGCTGGTCTGCTCAAAGCTGACACCCTGACTGGCAACCATCTGCTGCGTACTCGACCAATCAAGGAAGAATTCCGACAGTCGAACGGTAGCTTGCCAGTTGTTCATGCAACGGTCAATAACCTGAAAGATGTCAGCGTGAATATTCCCGCAGGTGTCTTGACGGTCATCACGGGTGTGGCTGGTTCGGGCAAGAGTTCATTAATCAATGAGGTGTTCCTGCGCCAGCATCAGGGTGTGGTGGTGGTTGACCAATCGGCTATGAGTACGTCCAGCCGTTCCAATCCCGCCACCTATACTGGCATCATGGATGACGTACGTAAAGCTTTTGCTGCGGTGAACCGCGTTGATGCGGGTTTGTTTAGCTTTAATTCAAAGGGAGCTTGCCCCAATTGCCAGGGGTTGGGCGTGACCTACACCGATCTTGGCTTTCTTGAGGGCGTCAAGCTTCCTTGCGAAGTATGTGGTGGCAAGCGCTTTAAGGAGGAGGTGCTGGTCTATGCCTTCAACGGGAAATCAATTGCCGATGTCCTGGGCATGACCATTCACCAGGCTCTCTCGTTTTTTACGATCAAAGAAGTGCTGCCAAAGCTCCAGGCGATGAGCGACGTGGGCCTGGACTATCTGACGTTGGGTCAGCCCCTGAGCACACTCTCTGGTGGCGAATGCCAACGAATGAAGCTGGCTAGTGAACTCCACAAACGGGGCAGTATCTATGTCATGGATGAGCCAACGACCGGCCTGCACTTGTCCGATATTGACCGACTCCTTACCATCATGAACCGGCTGGTCGATGGCGGAAACACCGTGATTGTGATTGAGCATCATCTCGACGTGATTCGCAACGCAGACTGGATCATTGACATGGGGCCAGAGGGCGGCAATAAGGGCGGTAGAGTCATCTTCGAGGGTACACCACGCGCACTACTCAGCGCAAAGCACTCGCTGACCAGCCAGTATTTAAGCTAGATATTGGGGCCTGTGATTGCGGTAGGATATAAAGAGCTGTGTATCCACAGGTCCTACAGATAAGGGCATTGAATCCTGTAGAATGAGTAGTCTCCCTTCAAAAAGAATAAGTCTCTCTATCATATGCGCTTTCATCTATTTCGCTCGTAGTACGTGTGATTTTGGCAGACTTTTCACTGACCGGCTCGTCACACTGCATCCCTGTTCGCGGATGGTCGAAAGTTCGAGATTGAAGTCATGCAGTTTTGTTCGCAGCGA
>CAXTUE010000472.1:0-4090 GCA_964247355.1 uncultured Ktedonobacteraceae bacterium
ACCCCACACTAATCCGTGTGAGGCGTCATTGCCAAACAAACGTGTTTCGTTGGGGGAAGGCCCACTCTATTATACAGCTAATGATATCAGTCAAAGGGAGCCAATGTCAATTGCGATACTATGATAAAATAAACAAAATATACTTCAACACGCCCTAATATATAAAATACTCTACGTGGCGAGAGGAATCTATGCAAACAACGACACTACCTATACAGCAACGAAGCCTTGTTGGAAGACTCCGAGGTGGTCTCATTGCCCCCATTAGTCTACTCATACTTGGCCTCATTCTCTGCGTTTCAACAGGTATTTACGCATCTGTGAGTCAATACAACCTTGGCGCACAAAAAGTCACTATTCAAGAGAACTTGGATGGAATGCTCACCTCTATGATTGACCAGGAGACTGGCGTACGTGGGTATATAAACACGAATAACACAACATTTCTCGATCCATTTAATAGTGGCCGACCACAGTATCTTTCCTATGTTCAGCAGCTAAAAAACAGTACAAATAATGGCTCGTTCAGCAACGTCTCGGCCTCTATTATAAACGCAGATAATCGCGCCTCGGATTGGTATAACAACTACGCGCTGGTGCAAATAAAGAATATGGAGTCGGGAAATTTGGCGACCGCGCGGTCTGAACGTACAAGTGCGGAAGGCAAAGCGGCATTCGATGCCTTCCGTGCGGCTATGGGGCAGTTACAAGCGTCAGTGAATACCGATATCTCAAACTTACAAGCACTAGTTAATGCCATCAACTTTTTTGCTATTGTGTTTGTCGTTGTTCTTTCTATTGTCGCTATCATTGTGCTATGGCGTATTTTTGCTGGCCTCACAAATAACCTGTATGACCAGCTTGCTACATTGCAGACAATGACGACACAAGTTGGTTCGGGAAACTTTTCGGCTCGTGTACCCGACCTGTTCTATGGCGAGTTAGATCAGGTGGGGCGCACATTCAACACAATGGCCACTCGACTTCAAGAGCAGCAAAGTGCTTTGCAAGAGCGCGATATCATGGAGAACGTACAAGAACTGAACTCTATCCTAACCAAAAGCTTAGATTTGGAGTCGTTGACAAAAGAGTTTATTCGTACTGCACTTGTCAGCCTGAACCTGCAAATAGGTGTTCTTTATCTCTACGATCATCCCACTTGCAAACTTAACTTGTTTACTGCTCAAGGAGTAGACTTTCAGCATGTGCAGAGCGATTTTCAGTTAGGTGAAGGTGTGGTTGGGCAGGTTGCTCAAAGTCGCAAAACGCTCTATCTATCCTCGCGCGAAGGCGGCGAAAAAGGACCGTTCGGTATCAGAACTGCTCTAGGTACCGTCCTTCCATCTGGACTCTATCACCTTCCACTTGCCGATGGCAAAGACTTGCTCGGTGTGCTTGTCGTTGGCTCTGTCTATCCTATGAATGAAAACGCGCGCAATGTGCTGAACGTTGTTGCTAGCAACCTTACTGCCGCCCTCAGCAACACACAGGCATACCGCCATATTCAAGAGCAAGCAGAGGAACTGGAAAAGCGGAGTCGCGAGCAAGAAACCGCGAATATTGCCTTGCGTCGTCAGCGCGACGACCTCACGGTGCTCAACGCGGCACTTGAAGATGCGAACAAAGCCAGAAGTCAGTTCCTTTCAACCATGTCTCACGAACTGCGTACTCCGTTGACCTCCATTATCGGCTTTAGTCAGATTCTGTTGCGCAACAGCGATACAAACGGCTTTAATGCGCGTCAGAAGGGGAATATCGAGCGCATTCTGAAAAATGGCCAACACCTGCTCTCACTGATCAACGATGTGCTTGACCTGGCAAAGATCGAAGCTGGTCGCATGGATGTCAACAATAGTGAGGTAGACGTACCAGAACTGCTCTCTGCCGTTGTAGATGAAACTCGCTCAATTGCCGTCGAACAAAAGCTCGACTTGCGATGGAGCGTTGAAGAAGGTGTTAGCTTCATCGAGACGGACCCGATCAAACTACGTCAAATTCTGCTCAATTTGATTTCAAATGCTCTCAAATTCACGGAGAAAGGCTCTGTCACTGTTACCGCTCGACACGCAATGTCTCTTGTAGCAAAAGATGCTACGACCGAAGAAACAGAGAGTAGCCAGGATGGTGATATGGATCAGATAGCCATTTCTGTGGAAGATACGGGCATTGGCATTTCACAGGAGATGCGGGAACGTATCTTTGAAGCTTTCTATCAAGTTGACGGAAGCAACACGCGTAAATATGGCGGGACGGGTCTGGGCCTTTCGATTGTACGCCAACTCACTACACTCCTCGGTGGAAAGCTAGAGCTACAAAGCACTCCTGACAAGGGCAGTACGTTTACGATCTACTTGCCTGTTCGCGCGCGCGCATTGCGTGTTGAGCAGCAGGACAGCCGTCTCAACACTGGTGCTTTAGCCATTCAAGGGAAATCGTCAACCGCGAACGTCATCGAGACGCTTGAAGAGAGTGACGAGCAAGACCAGCATCTCGTGCTAGCAATTGACGACAATCCCGATGTGCTCAGCCTCATTAATAATGCTCTGGAGAACTCGCCCTATAAAGTTGTCGGCGTCAACGACTCCACAAAGGCCGTTGAGATGGTACAAAAGCTGCAGCCTGTAGCGGTCACGCTCGATGTAATGATGCCAGAGGTCAACGGCTGGCAGATTCTGCACCAGTTGCGCTCTCATCCTGCAACTGCCACGGTTCCAGTTATCATGCTCACTGTGCTCGAAGACCGGTCGGCGGCCCACGTCCTGGGTGCTGATGAATATCTGGTGAAACCCGTGGAGCGCGATTCTCTTTTGAATACGCTACGTCAAGTCGCGGCGCATAAGACGCTTTCGCCTATTACAACTCCCAGCGCAGTTGCTGAGCAGGTGGAGGTCTCAAATGTTTCTTCTGATGTCGCGACTTTGCAGCAACCATTTCTTGTGCTAAACACCACAAATTCAACACGTCATATGTTGGAACGTGTCCTTTCTGAAGCAGGCTTAACTGTGAAAACCGCATCGAGTGAACTGCAAATGCTCGACATTGTGCAAAACTCGAAACCGGACATAATTATATTGCGCGTCGTTCCTGATGCGACAAAGGAGGTATAAGACGTGCAAAGCAATAAATCAATTCTCATTGTCGACGACAGTGAGGATATGCGTACCCTCCTCGGCCAGGTCCTTGAGGACGAAGGCTACACGCTCTACTACGCCGAAGATGGCAACCTTGCTATCTCGCAGGCTGTCGCCCATCATCCCAACCTTATTCTTATGGACATGTCACTTCCCGGTATAACTGGCTGGGAAGCGGTAGAGCAGCTGCGCCAGAAACCGGATTTCCAACATACGCCCATCATTGCCGTCACTGCCTATGTCACCAAAGCCGACGAGGAACGCGCCAGAGCCGTTGGCTGTGATGCTCATTTGGGCAAGCCCTTCGATATCATGCAAGTGCTTGACATGATAGATGAACTGATGCAGTAGCGTTTGAGGAGATACCGAGAACATGACAGATATTCGCCCAGCTCATGAGTATGATCTCAGGTCGATGTATGAGGTTTTTTACCAGAACCATGTACATGATAGCCCTAATCCTCCAGCTATGGGTGAAACACCACTGTACCTGCAGCATGTCCTGCATACTGGAACAATGTATGTGGCTGAGCAAGATGGAGAAGTGTTAGGCTTCGCGGGAGCTATTACTAGAGGAAATGTTGCTTTTCTCACTGACTTGTTCATCGAGCCAACTCAACAATCAAATTCTCTGGGTAAAACACTTCTGCGCGCTGTTTTACCACAGAATACGCCTATTCGTTGTACAGAAAGTTCAAGCGATCCTCGTGCGCTCGCCCTTTACATTCGTGAAGGTATGCGCCCACAATGGCCTTTTTTCGCTTTGAGACTACAGAAGCCGATATGGGCAGTGCCTTCAGTACATGAGGTGGAGGTTGTCGAGGCAGATGTCAACGATCCTGAGTTGATACGCTGGGACGCTCAAATAAGTGGTCGTGTACGGTCTGTAGATGTCCAGTTCTGGATGCAGAAGCAACGTGCAATCCCTTTATGGTTTCGGCGACAAAAGCAAATTATAG
>CAXTUE010000473.1:0-2862 GCA_964247355.1 uncultured Ktedonobacteraceae bacterium
TTGTACCTTTGCATAACCACTTTCCCCGTAAAACACTAGTATTCAGGAGAGTATAAATGATACAAACCAATAATACAACCAACAACATCACTTCCTCAGACTTGCCCGCAGTTCTTGTCGGTGGACCGCCTGATGCAGGCAAATCAGTTCTGACATATAATTTGACACAGGCATTGCGCGAGAGACAAGTTCCTCACTATGTATTGCGTGCCAACCCTGATGGCGAGGGCGATTGGTTCATGAAGGGCGATCCCGATACCGTGCGCCAGATTCGGGCTGATGCAAAAAGCAAATGGTCAAAAGAATTTAGAGAGCTAGTGTCCCGTGATCTGGCGAAACGTCATTTGCCCCTGATAGTCGATTTGGGTGGCTATCCCAACCCCGCCGATGCTGCCATCTTTGCTGGCTGCACCCACTCTATCCTACTGCTTAGAGACGACAAGCCGGATGACACCGTGACATGGCATTCCTATACCAGAAGCTTAACACCTGTCGCTGAACTCCGTTCTCAATGGGAAGGAGAAGCAGTGCCCCCCACTTCAGAAAACCCACTAAAGGGAACGCTTGTGCATTTAAGGCGTCCTGCAAAGGCTGAGCCATATACACCGCTTCAAAGCACCGTGTTCAAGAAATTGGTGAAACTCGTTGAGAAACTTTTTGATTATCAGGAGAGTTCACTGATACAGTTGCATTTGGGTCAGTCACCTGTGGAGACAGTTGTAAATCTCCCCAAGCTTCTGAAGGCACTTGCACCCGATAGGGGTGAAGATGGTCAATGGACGCCGGATTTGTTGCAACCGCTCTTGAGCAAGCTCCCTTCCCACGCCGCATTAGCTATCTATGGGCGAGCACCTGTCTGGGTCTATAGTGCGGTTGCGATGCATGAAGGTTCGCAACCATTTCGTCAATTTGATGCCCGTCTTAGTTGGGTTAAGCCCCCCTCTGTAAAAATCGGTTCTGTCGAGAAGCAACGCGATATAACCATAAGTAAAGAAGTACAGGGTAATGCTTTTATTCTCCGTATCAAACCCATTTTTGGCTATCTGGACATTACTGAGGCCAATGAAATCCTGTTTCCTGAGCCACCTCCTCAACATGGTGTGATTCTTAGTGGCAAGCTACCGCAGTGGCTCTTTACTTCGCTTGCTCGCCTGTATGCGCAACGCCATGTGCCCTGGATTGCCGTTAATGATGCCCACAACAATTCGCCCGTGGTCATTTACTCGCACGATACTAAGTATCCAATTGGTAAAATATTGCCAACGCTTGAGTAGTCTGTACTGTCAGGCGTAGTATACTACAGGACAGCATAGCTGTATACAAAAACATATAATTGTAGCTGCAAAATACTACTCGTATACTAGTAGAACGGATACTACTCGCGATGAATAACCAGGAATATTCTTTAGTTACAGCACAAGCGTCTACTACGGGCTATCTGTGGCGTACAGAGCTGGAGATCGACGCTGAACGCCAGGAGTTTTTACGCCAGTGTCTCACGATTGTTCCTGATATTCAACGCGCTGTCTATCCCTTCAAGAATGTGCAGTTGACACGCGCCGATGTCGAATGGTTGCTGGCAACGCATGAGCAAGGGCAGGAGCCAATTGATTGGAATGATCCTGCTCAGGTGAAACGACAGGGGCTTGACCTGCGTGGGGCCGATCTGCGCTATATCAATCTGCGTAACTTACCACTTACGTACCTGCGTGGGGGTCTGACACAGGACGAGTGGATCGCGACGACGCTCGAACAACGAGCACAGGCGGGGGTTCACCTGGAACATGCCGATTTGAGTGAAGCACACCTCGAAGGCGCGATTCTGCGCGGCGCGTTTCTACAACATGCCTCGTTGCGCCTGACACACCTGGAGCAGGCGATACTCTTCCAGGCTCATCTGGAGGAGGCGTATCTTCGCAAGGCACATCTCGAAGGCGCGAACATGATGTACGCACACCTGGAAGGAACATATTTGCGCAAAGCATGGCTTCCCGGTGCCGATCTGCGGCATGCATCCTGTGACGATACTACAACGCTTGAAAAGGTCACGCTTTTCGATAAGCAGCATGGCTGTGTCAGGCTTGCCGATATTCACTGGAGCGATTGCAACCTCGCGCTTCTCGATTGGCGACGCATCGCTCCCCTCGGTGATGAGACGCTTGCACGCGCCCTATCGCTTTCCAACGATGGCAGGAAACCGATCAAGGACAAACAACGTCACCTGGACACCTATCAAGCCGCCGCACGTGCTAACCGGCAACTCGCCAATACGATGCGAGCACAGGGCATGAACGATGAAGCCATGCCCTTCGCCTATCGCGCACAGATTCTACAACGCGCAATTCTGTGGAGACACCTGCTCTGGGGAACCGACGTGTCCTTTGATGAACAGGTAGAGCATACAGGCATACGACGGGGTCTGCATGTTGTGTGGGATAAGGTACGCACGGGGGCTGCCTATCTCTTCTCCTGGTTTCTCGACATCCTAGCTGGCTACGGCTACAAGCCCGAACGAAGCGTCATTATCTATGGGCTAACGATCCTCGTTTTTGCGACGATCTACCTGTTCATGAGCGGGCTTCCATTTTACGAAGCCCTTATCTTCAGTGTCACCGCCTTTCACGGGCGTGGCTTCATCATCGGCCCCTTCTCGCTCGCCAGTCCCATCACAGCCCTAGCCGCCCTCGAAGCCGTTGTTGGCCTTTTCATCGAAATCAGCTTCATCGCCACATTTACACAACGCTTTTTTGGTCGGTAATGTTGCCAGCTTTTGTAGTAGCCCGTCAATCATTATGTACCGAGGACCAGGGCGCCCGCAAGGGGAAAACGCCCCTACCATATACGCACTGACGTATATGGAAG
>CAXTUE010000473.1:2872-4087 GCA_964247355.1 uncultured Ktedonobacteraceae bacterium
ACACCCCTCAGTTCTTGTTGGGTGGGGGTCTGCGCCCCCCCCCCCCCCCCCCGCCCTGGTTGCTACATCAATATTTTGTTTCTCACACGACCCGTGCGCGCCCCATACCCATCGAGGTTTTGTAGCCAATACCTGTGTAGAAGGCGAGTTGTGAGAGCAAGAACAGTTGTTGGCGTATCGAAAGTTGTCCTTCTTGCTCGTGTTGCTCATTTGTCTCGGCTCCGGGGCGTAGAAGATAGGTGCAGCGCCCGACGAAGCCGTGCTGGATGTGTTTGGTAAAGTGAAGGACGTGCGGTTGCAGGTCATAGTTGGTGATAATCGCACCATCGGCGAGCGTGTATTCTTCGATGCGCTGCGATTGCACCACTCCGGCCAGTTCGGGGGGCGCGATATCCTCCCAACGGCGCGCAAGATTGGGAAACACATATTGCGGCAACGGCAAGAGCGCATAGTGCGGCCCATAGCCCCCATTCTTCGGATTTTGACTACGGTTGAACGTGGTCAGGTACGAGAAATCGAGCGTCAACTGCTCAAGCGCGTTACCTCGTAGCTGTTGCGCCTGCTCGATCAGCGTTGTTAGCGAGGTGAAGCCGCACTGACCGGAGGGATGTGATGGTGTAAGAATAACCTCTTCAAGCGTGAAGCGTTGGCGACCAAGCTGCAAAAAGTGCTGCGTCACCTGCTGCGGATTAGGATAATAGCGCATCAGTGCCTCGTGCAGCAGGGGAAACAACTCGCCGAGTAACAGTGTGATGCGAATGAAATACGTCTTCTGTGGGTCCAACGGTAGGTGCATATTTTCGCGTTCCGCGTTGCGCATAGGTTGTGGCGGTAAGCCAAACTGTAGTGTCGAGCACGTAAAGAGCCGCCGTTTATTGCCATCGTGCAACCACGCTGACACATCGGGAGCCGTCTGGCGCAACCAGTTCAACATTGCCGCATGCACCAGCTCGCCCGAAAACGCCATTAACGACCCCGACTGCACAGGCTTCACGCGCAGCAAAAACGCATACAACCGCGTCGGAGCCACATTCAAGTTCTCTCGACTCACCATAAAAACACCAACCTCACTTTATAATTTTCAATCCCATTCCAGGCAACTACGAGTATACCATATCCGTATATTTTATATGTTTATCGGGTATTCGTACGATATAAGCGCTTATTTGCGAGGCAGGCAGTGACGGACTCTCTGAGCACGATGCCTCGCATGGC
>CAXTUE010000474.1:0-3607 GCA_964247355.1 uncultured Ktedonobacteraceae bacterium
GTACAGCCTGTGGTCCATTATACTTCAGGTATAACCGCTTAGGCAGCATTAAACCTTCGGCTTGCCTGAAACGCTGTCCAGGGCTGCAAGGATGGCAACCTATTGATCCACAACAATTTACTCTAGTTCTACGTGAGGGCATTCATTTACGTACACATATTCCTGGTGTTGCTGAGATGCAACTCTATCAGTGGTTCATCCAGCAAATTGTACCTCAATACCCTTCACTTCAAGAAATTCATTTATGGCCTGGAGTAGATCGTTGTGACCTCTTCTTGATCATTCGCAATCATGTACTTGCAATAGATGTCAAGGATTATCGTAATCCTTATGCTTTAGCCAAAACGATTAAACGTGACTCTCGCGACCAGGTACCAGGTTTACCAGATTGGCAGGCATGGTTCTACATATACCCTACTTATCGAGAGCGACAAGACCCAGACTATCAGAACCATCTTATACAAGCTTGTATGCCTTTACCATCCAATATCAAGATCATGAATGATAGCCAGTTCAAAAGCTATATTCATACCTTGTTGTAACAGGAGGGTTACATGTATAACCGAAATCAGTGGTGCGATGATCTCCACCGGAAGCTCAAAAACAAAGATACAAATGAAGAACTCAAAGGGAAATATAAACTACTCTTGCGAGTTGAGCTTGCTCTTCACCTTATAGAGTGCCTCCAACTATTCGATGAGCCTATTACCGTTATATGGGGGCTTTTAAGTGCAACTCCTATTCGTGATACCCGTATCGCTGCGTTCACCGATCAGCAACGGCATATGATTGCAAATGCTCGAATTCTACTTCCTTTTTCTGGTCGTACCAATTGGGACCATGCTCTTCGAGAGTATGCTAGCATTGCCGATCAATGGCGATGCTATAGTGTTCGCGCACAAGACTTGGATCAACAATTTGTTCTTTGTCCTAATCCACAAAATTTTCAGGAGCGGCTTGACCTCTATGATCGTACATTAAAAGACCCTCTTCCACCTCTTCGACGCTCAACACAACCAATCGTCTCTGGTTCTTTTGCCTTTGATGCCTATCTCCCTTCAGCTAAAGAGATAGCCCAGATTGAAGTTACACAGGATGTTGTGGACATGGTGAGTCTTCCTATTCCCTGGTTTACTAGTTCTGCTCGCTCTCGTAAACCCTTTGAAATCTCTCGTACCGAACTACTCGAAGCAGCTCAGGAATTGGATAAGAGAGATACTAACACATCAGGGAAAACGTGGATTGAACTTACTAATGAGCTTATTGCATACCAAACCTTTCTACCTGATGGCTCTTTATCTGCGAACAATCAATATCCTTTAAAGATACATGGTCAGGCCAATGTTGTTGGGAGTGTAGGTTCCGGTAAGACAACTCTTGCAAAGCTTATTCTTACCCGAGCTATCATTCATCCTGAACTCGACCTACGTATCACTCTGGTTGTTGCTGATGTCATGAGCGCGATGGACCTGGCTGATTACTTTAATCAATTATTCTGTAAAAAAGGGGATGCTCCTGTCGCTGTTCCTTTATTAGGACGCTCGACACGAGACAAGCATTTAAAGAGTCTGTATAACGCGAAAAGTTTTCGCGAAGACCATTGGGCACTTCGCTGGCTCAATACGGCTTGTCCATTACAGGCTCTCTCCACCTCTCTCACACAACCTGTTATTCCAGGAAAAGAGCCGTGTGACACGCTTTACGAGGCAAAATATATTAATCAGCCAGAAAAAAGAAAGTACTTTTACTGTCCTTTTTTTGCCGTTTGCCCAAGCAAGCAAGTATACCGAGACCTAGTAACTGCTCGTATCTGGATAACGACTCCGGGTACTCTCAGTCATTCTACCCTTCCATCTCACATTGATCAGCAAGGTATACCTATTTATAAATCAGTGTATGATCGATCTGATCTGGTTATCTTTGATGAAGTGGATTTGGTACAAAACTGGTTTGATAACCAGTTTGCGGCTGAGACCAAGCTCACAAACGGCAAGGATGCCTTACTTGATATCGAGGATGTGGAAACAGCCAGAGCTTGGATTGCGGAACGCGCTCAAAAAGCGACTAACAAGCGTTGGCTTAATAGCGAACGTCATACGCTTTCGGCCATTTCAAATATCCTCAGCAATTTGACAGACCGTCAACGAGGAGACTTGCTCCGTCGCTGGATCGGTCGCAACTTCTTCACAGCGTTAAATCTCTCCTATAAGCTGTGCTGGCGTTTGCTCGGACTACTAGTGGACAACGATATTCTGGAAGGAACGCAAGCCCTCAATTTACCACAAGGTAAAGCCAAGAAACTCAATAGATTACTTTCTCTTTTCGATCAACTACACGACCAAGACTCGCTTCTTCTGCTTCCTCCACGTCAAAAACCGTTTCAAGAACCTGTCTACCGTTTAGCTCTCATAACACGCGATATTCTTGCAGGTGGCGACAGCACACATAATGACGCAGTGCATCAAGCATGTCAGGACTGGATTATGGAGTTTGTTCCCGATATCGAAAAGACTCTTATTAAATTAGCACAACCACCATTCCCTCTACCAAACGAAGATTTTATCCCACAAGACACACTTGTTACCCTAGCTATTCGCTTAGAATTTACGCTGAGCGTAATGCTTCTAGACCGTAACATCCGCATCGTCTTTTATGAATGGTATAACAAACCGGAAACGGTTATCACAGAACTCAATGAGTTCTCGCTCGAACGCTCCCCAGGAAGCTTGCTTGACATTCTGCCACTTCCTCCCACAGGACGCAGATTTGGAACCTATTATGCACAAAACTTGCCCATTGGTCAGGATGTACAGAGGAGTCAGAGAAGTTCAGATACGAATACTCTTTCTGTCTTCGCTTATCCAAACATAGGACGCGAGTTTGTCACCCATTTCCATGAACTCTTTCGGGATATTGAAGAAAAAGATGGCCCCAACACCCTTCTGCTCTCAGGAACCTCTTGGTTGCGTCATTCTTCTCGCTGGCATGTTCATGTACCCGTGCAAGGTATTCTTGCGTCATCTCCTGCAACTCAGAATGCTATTGCACTGAGTACCTTCAGATATCTTCCCCAGATGGGCAAAGATGGCAAGCCCATTCGTATCTCTGGTCCTTCAGAGAAACTTGAGCCTATACAACAACTGATGGAGATGTTACATCCTATCCTCAAGCAAGAACTTTTATCTCTTCAGAAGCTCGGGCAAGATGAGCCTACCTACTGGGAAGATCGCGAACGAATTCTTCTCCTACTCAATTCTTACGATCAATGTCAGTGGGCTTATGAACGGCTCAGAGATGTATGGATTGGTGATAAATCACTACTACTACCACTAAAGCGACCTACTGAGGAGGACGAATATGGCATTTTTCGCAGCGACATCGAAGACTTTGCCTCTACAGACAAGAAGATATTAATCGCTCCTATGCAAGCAATCGGACGTGGTTACAACATTCTTAATTCCAAAGGAAAGGCTGCATTTGGCGCGATCTACTTTTTAACTCGACCTATGCCTGCTCCTGCTGATACTCAAGTACTTGCATCTGAAATGAACCGTCTGACTCTAGAATGGTTTAATGACCTCTCGCTTCCTATCTGGCAACGTCCGGG
>CAXTUE010000474.1:3617-4081 GCA_964247355.1 uncultured Ktedonobacteraceae bacterium
CCGTAGGGATGCTACAGAACGCTGGCGCAAGGCTGAACGAAGACGCTTCTATCGTCAGCTAGACCACGATCCGCAAAAACCTCTGTATAGTGAACGCTATGACCTCACTGCAACCACAGCTGGATATATTATTCAAGCTTGCGGACGCTTATTAAGAGGTGGTGTTCCTTTTCACGCTTACTTTGTCGATGCTGCATGGGCACCACTCTACGCGAGACAACCCCTTTCCTTTAAGGAAACTCCTGAAACAAGCATGCTTGCTGGAATGATGGAAATTTTGTCTCGGTATGTCCAAGACCCTATTGGTAAAGCTCTTTTCGGGGCTATCGTCGAGGCTCTTAACAAAATTCAGGATTTTAGTGCTACGTATTAGTCTCACATCGCTTAGAAAGGAAATGTCCTATGTCGAAACAGTTTTCAGAGATCAAACTTCTTCGTTACCTAGTTACTGAACAGTATTTACA
>CAXTUE010000475.1:0-4080 GCA_964247355.1 uncultured Ktedonobacteraceae bacterium
GCAGTACCCCTACACATTCTTTCAAACACTTCGATGGTGGTGGAGGGTCTGTCGTTCCAGCTACGCCAACAGTGTCTTCTCCAACACCGTCATCAGCGAGTACGCCCACTTCTACTCCCCCGCCCGGCTGGATTCCCAACTGCACTACAAGCAATAGTATCAGTATGATTATAGGGAGCAATACCTTCGCTTTATTGCAGCGAAACATATGGCTTATTCTGGGAAGTTCTCTGCTGAGTACAGTAGTATTCTATGGAAGCGTGTTTCTCATAAAGAGACGAATTCGATAAGGTATTGCATAAAAAAAGGCTCGTGACTAGGGCCACGAGCCTTTTTTGTACAAGAACTATTGAATTTTTCCTACCGCCAGCACCTTGCCCTGTGGAGCATTGGGCGTTGCACTTGGCCCTTTTTCCAGGCTCACCGCAACCGCATCGTTGCCCTTCACATCGCCAGGAATACTGATAGTCGCGCTTCCATCGGGTTGCGGAGTCAACAAGCCGACACTCTTCGTTTCTTTGCCCTGTATTTCCCAGCCTTGATACACTTGCTGGTTCTGTAGTATAGGAAGTCCACGTAGCGTCAAAACAGTGATATTCACGCCGTTGCCAGTGATATGCTGCGCCTCACCCGTAACCCTCGGTGCATCCTTTGTGCCTGCAATAGCATAGGTTGTTGTTGTTACCGTGTTCCTCTGTAGGCTTGCCACTTGATGTTGTAGTGAAGCTGTGTTTGCCTGTAGACCTGTCACTTGATGTTGTAGTGAAATGCCCCATGTTGCGAGACCCCCCGAAAGCAGCAAGAAGAACACTGCCGCCGCAGCAACCAGTGGCATCGCCCATCGTTGGGCTGCAGCACGACGCCGTATAGGTATGGGTAATGGTCCTGTCTGTTGCTCCCGTTCAGGTGCCCTTGCTGGCAATGCTTGTAGGGGACGTATGGCTGGTATGTTCTGTGTCGATTGCGAAGATGCATCGGAGGCAGCTTGTACCGCCGCCAGGATACGACCCTTCAATTGCGCGGAGGGTTCTACCTGCGGTATGCTGAGTGGCAGAAGGTCTACTGTCTCACGCATCTCTTGTACAAGTTTTGTACACCGTGGACAATGAGCAAGATGAGCCTCCACTGCTTCCCGTTCTTCGGGTGTAACAGCGTCGAGTACATAGGCTCCGACTAGCTCTTCTAGTTCTGTACAGGTCATGGGAGACGCTCCATTCTATCTTCTTGTCCTTTACTACGCTAGATTGCTAAGAATGGATTACATAGTATCATTGAGTTCTAAGTTTCTTATGAGCAGAAACAAGTATAATACTTTTTCTTTAGTCAAAACATATCTTTGTACGTAAAAACCTTGTTTTTCTATACTAGCACACGTGGGAAGGGTACTGGGTAAAATAGTACTATTTCTCATCTTTTTTCGTGTATACTGCACAAAACCAGTTTTATAGAGGTCATAGTTTGAAGAAAAGGGAAGAAAGTATGGCGCGCACAAGACTTCGCAATCTCGGCATAACAATTGGACATCTGCCTACTGGAACATATAACGCTATCACCGATGTTCCCGGCGTGCTTGTCGGGCATTCCACCCTCGTTCATGATACGCCACGGGTAGCACGGACGGGCGTCACGATGATAGTGCCGCGCAACGGCAACATCTGGACCGACCACGCCTTCGCCGGAGCATTTTCTTTGAATGGCTGCGGCGAGATGACAGGTCTGGCGTGGGTCGAAGAATCAGGTATGATGCACACACCCATCGGCATTACCAACACGAACTCTGTGGGAGTCGTACGTGATGCCATCGCCGCATATCCCACCGACTCTGCCCAACAAGGACAAGCCTCAATAGCGAGTAGCTGGGATGGTTCTTTGCCTATCGTCGCCGAAACATGGGATGGCTGGCTTAACGACATCTCTGCCTTCCAGGTGACAAAAGAGCATGCCCAGACAGCTTTAATCAACGCCAAAAGTGGGCCGGTCGCCGAAGGCAATGTTGGTGGAGGCACAGGTATGATCTGTCATGAGTTCAAGGGCGGCATCGGCACTTCATCACGACTCGTTGACGTATCAGGGAGTCGTTATACGCTTGGTGTGCTTGTGCAAACAAACTATGGCTCACGCTCGCTCTTCCGGGTAGATGGCGTTCCCGTTGGTCGCGAGCTTGGCTTTGAGCACGTGCCCAGCCCATGGCTAGAGAAAGCCACCGATGGCTCAATCATTGTCATCATTGCGACCGACGCTCCCCTTTTGCCTGTACAATGTAAACGTCTTGCAAGACGGGCCTCTCTAGGCTTGGCCCGTGTAGGAAGTATTGCCAGCAACGGCAGTGGCGATATCTTTCTTGCCTTCTCTACGGGCAACTCTCTCCCTGTTCCCGCCTCAGAAATTTACAATCTCAAAATGATACCGCACGACTTCCTCGACCTCTTTTTTGAAGGTGTCGCGGAAGCTGTAGAGGAGGCCATCCTCAACGCGCTTACCGCCGCCGAAACAATGGTCGGCTGGAAGGAGCGTACAGCTTATGCACTACCGTTAGACGATCTACAACGTATAATGAGAAGATATCGACCATGACAGAGAGCATAGCATGAAGCATGGCCTTCTCTGGTCGAGTCTCTAACAGGTCCTTGTGTAGTTGGTCAGAATAGGAATAGAAGATGAGTAAGCAATCGACATTTAGCAACCCCTTCTGGTCAAAAAACTTTCCCGATCCCTTTGTGCTGAAAGTTCGTGGGCGTTACTACGCGTATGCGACTGAAGGCGAGGAGAAGCCCGCGCAAGGCTCACTTGTATTTCCCATTCTGACGAGTACCGATCTTGTCTCGTGGCGTGAGGTAGGCAAGGCTATGCCCGCGCTTGGTGCACCTCATTATGGGTACTGGGCACCGGAGGTCACGCTGTACAATGGGCAGTTCCTTCTCTACTATGCCGTTCATATGCACGAAGAGTTTACTGCCAGCATTCGCGTCGCCGTCGCTGACTCGCCCGAAGGACCCTTCATAGATAGCGGTCATGACCTGACACATACGCAAACTCCGTGGGCCATCGACCCACACGTCTTTCGCGACACAGATGGTCAATTGTATCTCTACATGACGATTGAATACCTGGACTCTGCTAAAGGTTTGGTTGGAAGCGGCAATGCTGTTGATCGACTGCTCAACCCCTTCACACTAGAGGGCAAGCTGACGCGTGTCACACCGCCGAGTCAGAAGTGGCAACTGTATGAGGCGCAACGCTCAACCAAAGGTGGCATTGATTGGTACACCGTCGAGGGACCAACCGTGCTCCATCATCGCCGAAAATACTATGAGATGTTTTCTGGCGGCTGCTACTACCGCGATAACTACGCCATTAGCTACGCAACCTCAGACGTGCCAAGAGGCCCGAATGGTCTACACGATACGTCATGGCAAGATTGGCAAGGCAGAACAGGCCATACTTTTCTTGTGCAGGGTAATGCGCGTGTTCTTAGTCCCGGCCACAATTCCCTTATGCTCGGTCCTAACAATGTGGAGCAATACATTGCCTATCACGCCTTACAAGCAAACATGCTCGACCGCTATGCATACCTTGACCGTCTCTTCTGGCACGGCGACGAGATGTGGACCCCTGCCCCAACCTACAAGCTCCAACCCGCTCCCGCTCAGCCACGAGTCCACGAACTCTTTGACTCTCCACAACTGACCAATAATTGGCAACAGCATGGAGGCAACTGGAGCGTTTCACAGGGAACTGTTATCCAGTCAGACAAAACGACCGCTTCAGCATCGCTTGTCCAACAAGAGCTATTGCATAGCAATTGGCTGCTTGAGGTAAATCTCCGTTTGCTAGAAGGCAATGGTTCCTATGGTGTCGCGCTGCAAGACATCACAGGGACAGTCCATCGTCTTAAAGTTATGTCTGATGGACGACTGGAGTTGGACGGCGGAGTCACAATACACGTCTCTTTACCAACCAACACTATGCTACATGCATGGCATCAACTCCTCATCAGTGTATCCGGTCACTTGCTTGTTGTGCAACTTGATGGCATACTAGTAATGGAGACCCTACTCACCTCCACTCTCCGTTCGTTTG
>CAXTUE010000476.1:0-4064 GCA_964247355.1 uncultured Ktedonobacteraceae bacterium
GTAGAGTACATCTGCCGCGACGCAGGGCAGAATTATATAAGACCGTTACAAAAACAATATTAGAGGAACGCAATGAGAATAAAAAGCGCAATCCACTTTCTGTTATAACCGCTACTAATCGCCTCGGTCCTATTGCCTGTATGTTGTATGAAAAGGGATATTACTTTATGCGCGAACAACAAGTCATTGCGACAATAGAAGATGCTATGCGAAAAGAGCAAAACAGTACGGTTGTGCCCGGAGAAGCCCAACGCTACTTGAAATTAATAAGTAGGGAAGGTGGTATCTTTGTGAAACGGGCAGGCGATGAGCTTGGAGATTTTTACGGATTTTTTCATCGTACCTTTACAGAATACTTCGCCGCTCGCTATTTACTTGCTCAGATGGAGATGAGTCGAGATCATAATGAGTTGCTAGAAGTATTTGTAAATAAAGCGCGTCAACTCAAAGGTATTACTTGGCGCGAACCTTATCTGCTGGGTGTAGCGAGTAAAAGCGACGAGTCTCCCACTCTTGCAAGCGATCTTATTAGCGCACTTGCACACACTCCTGTATCCGCGAACGCTCAAAGCGTTGTACATGATGTAGTTCTCGCTGCAACAGCAATTGTGGAATCAGCCCCTGAAAGTATTTCTCCTGAAGTAGAACGTGACATTGCTCATAAACTTGTACAATGCTATGCAGATGCGATGTCTGCAAAACGCTTTGATGATTGTGAAAAAATTGAGAACGTTCTGCGTAATTGGTTACTAACTTTGAGAGGCATCAATGAGTGCCCTGCCGTGTTGCTCGTCCTGCAAAGAGTTATCTCGGATGCTACAAATATCGCTCTACAGCGCTCAACCCTCATGCTGCTCACCCAAATCGCACAACAACTCGTCAAAGGTCCTTCCACTATTTTCAAATTGCTTGTACCCATCTTGCTCAGGCTTGCGGATTTGCCAAATGTTAGAGAATTTGTGAAGCTAGATACCCTTGCTGCTTCATCAAATTTCGATATCATCGACCTTGCAGTTACAACACTCTCATTTATGGGGAGGCGTGGTCCTGCTGGCGTGTTGCTTACACAGGCAAGGCAAGATTTTAACTCCTATCTCGAAGATTTAGCGCGTCATTCCCTAAAGTCACATACGCTAATTACGCCAACCGTTGTGCCCTTTACAGAAAAGAACTATCGAGAGTATGGGGCGGCCGTTAAAAAATGGTTTCCGCTTCGAGACCGCTATGCGGATGAGGAACGGGTCATTGATAAGAAAGATATACAAGCATGTGTCGAGATACACCTCTCGCTCCTTGATACTGCCGAAGAGGTGCGCTATCCGACGTACTATCAGCTTCTGAACATGCTGAAAGCATCGCAGGGAAGGAGTGATTGGCAACAAAGCTGGCAAAGCTCAATGTCGAACACATTACAAGCAGGGAAATACATCGACTATCAACAAACAGCATTGCTCTGGTCGATGCTATTTCCGCAAAAAGAAAGCCTCAACACCCTTACGACAATGCTCAAAGAACATCTTGATGCCACTCCATCTCTACAGAGAAATGCTCAACGTTTTTCTGTAACACTTGCTGAGGACTTGAGGTACTGGGGATACTGGAGGTACTTGAGGCACTGGAGGTACTTGAGAGACTTGAGAGACTTGAGTGACTTGAGGTACTTGAGAGACCTGAGAGACCTGAGAGACCTGAGAGACCTGAGAGACCTGAGAGACCTGAGGTACTTGAGTAGCTTGAGTGACTTGAGAGACTTGAGTGACTTAATACTTACACAAGAGTTGTCGGAGAAAGTTATGGCAATGTCTACTATTTCAGATACAGTGCAGCATATAGATTTGCTTACAATCCTGCTCGGAAGGATGCTGCAAATTCAGGTCGGCGATGACGAAAATGCTGCTTCAACTGAACTAGAGGAGATAAAAACTATTGCTACCTATGCGAAGAAGGAGTATGTTGTTGCAGCAGATGATGAGGTCAAAGAGGCTGCATTGGATATTCTGATCTACCTGCCTGTACGCTCTGCTGACGAGATAACGTTTGTGATACGGTTTGCGGAGGCAGCAATTGAGGAGCCTGTACAGAAGGCATGTGCTCTTGCTGTGGAATGCGCAAGTGGGAATACACCAGAGAAAAAGGATGTCTTGGAAGCTGGGAAAGCGTCACCAGTGGGGGCAGTGCGTGACGCGGTGAAATTTGCTTTGGAGTGAGGACGAACTGTAGGGGTCTAATACACTACACCCCTTTTGGCAATCGAGAATGTTTACGGGATTGAGGATGCGTTTCAATAGACCTCCACATGGTCAGTTGGAGAGCGTGGTGTAATGGAATTAGACCCGTACATGGTTCTATCCTTGCGGCAATTGGTTATGGGTAGAGGATTGGTGGGACGTTTCAATAGACCTCCAATATGGTCAATTGCTGAGAGGGTGTAATGAATTAGACCCCTACAGGTCGTTTCTCGCGCTACCTTTGTAATTTCTAGCAATTGTTTGATATTCGCGCAGAAAAGGAGATGTAGAGCTTTCTAAATCTAGCCAAAATCTTTTTACCGCGCTTGTATTGTTTGATGTCTCTTCCTGAAAGCCCGAGTTTTTGCAGAGTCTTACACCATCGGGTGTTCTGCTTGTAGCATACAATTTTTCGACAAGGATACCTTTCCTCGCAAATTCCTTGAGAACTTCGTAACCACCTGAGAGAAGCCTCATGCCGTAGAATGTACTTTTGGGCAAGCCTTGTCTCGCTCCTAGCGTGAGAAAGACATTGTGAACTGCTCCTGGCGTAAAGGGAAGAATGTTGTCAGGTATCACAAAGTTTTGATGCATACTTACGAACATAGAGACAGCTTCTTGAGCATGTCCCATTAAAATATCTATTACCTCTTTTTTTAATGGCACTAATGCTATCCAGCCCACAATTAACTCATCTTGTTCAAGCACATAGTATGCATCAGGATTTTTCTGCCAGCAAGCTAAGCGATTTTCATAACTTGGTGTTGTACTGGTTCCAAAGAGACTAACGCCCAAATCAGTTATGCCCTGGATATCTTTCTCCTCCGCTCTTCTGAATATCGAAGAGTCCGACGTATATTGTAGTGTAAACATTTCTCTTGCCAATGCCATTTTGTCTATTTCTCTTTTGGGGTAGTAACCCTCTTTGTATCCTTCAGGCACTACCTTCTTAATTTTCCCTGCTTTGGCAAGATTGAAAAATGTTGCACGAGGCATGCCTAATTTTTTTATAGCTTCTGTCGCAGTATAGAAATTCTTCAGTGCTTTTGCTGTCTTGGTCATACATAACTACCTTCTCATTATCGTTTCCTTGTTCATTATCCCATATTGTAACGCTCCTTACTAGTCTTTGGACTCTTTAGTCTGAAAAGAGTTGACAGCGACATGAAATAATGGTATGTTTTCTTTAGACTCTTTGTGCTATAAGTTTTCTATAAGTGTTAGAACGCATCTTTCAAATCACTGGTGGAGGAATTTTCTATGACCACATCAGCGTCCTTCTGTGTGTACGAGTTGCCACGAGTGTTATATGTTGCTCAACGATTGGTCCTGAATCCTGTGGAGCGTATTCTGACCGCAATGAGTAACGATCAGCTTGAGGCGCAATGTCTGCTGACGGAGCAGGAGATGCGTGTGCTGCTGGCCTTTCTGAAAGCGCTTCCTCATCCGTGTTCGTACATTCCGTTGTATGGGGCGGTGACGGAGATGGCTCCCGAACGGATCGAATTGTTCTTTGGGCATCTGGATGATGCGCCAGCGTTGGCCGCCGAAGTTGCACGTCCTGTCTTGCAGCGTTGTCGCGCTTTGTTGGACACCTTTAACCTTGGTATTCGGCCTGTAGAGGATGTGGGGTATGAGTTATTCCGGTTGTAGGGATCGGTAGCGGGTGTGTTCGGTAGGGGCGTCCATTCATTACGTTTATGGGGAAGCGGGGAGGATTTGGCGTTGGTAGGAGATGCGTTGGGGGGACGGTTGCCCAGCCACCCCACCCGGTGGGCGCGATGAATGGGCGCCCCTACCGCTTCGCGGTGGGGCGATGGATGAAGGTTCGTCCCA
>CAXTUE010000477.1:0-4061 GCA_964247355.1 uncultured Ktedonobacteraceae bacterium
TACACTATCCTTTGCCTCGATGAGATAGTCGTCTAGCTTTGCTTGTAAAATCAGTAGCTCTCTTTTGTTGAGAAAACACTCGAACAACGAGTACTACGTCCATGTCCCAAAGCCAAGCAATATCTCATGACTCTCGTCCGGCGTCGGTTATCAGGAATGTCATAGGCGATCACATAACATGTCGTCTGACTATTCTTCTGCCTTATTTCTTCTGTCTGATCTATCTCATTATACACTATTTTCTTCTTAAATTCCGATATATGCTCTTCAGGCAAATTTTGGTTGCCTTGATTTTCCTTTATTCGTCAGGTATAATCACTACAGTAACACTCTCGTTGAACTTCAATCAGCCTGTACAAACCACTGACCTTCCCTCACAGGAGACTCTCTTGATGAATCCAACATCACTCACAACACGGCTCGTCACAAACAACTTCAACCATCTCCCACGGGAATATCGGTAATGAAGTAATTGGTAATGTTGGTAATGAAGTAGCCTATCAACTATCACCTGTCAACAAAAGCCATATACATCTCTATTTCTCCAACCCCTACATCACCCTTCCCGTATTATGCTATGGTATAAACAAGACATTCTTATACTGACTGAGACATCTCTACAAAGAGATGTTGGAGAACATACATGGCAACCAGAATTCCTCGTATCAACCGCGTTTCGCAGTCTATACGCTTCTTTCGCGTCTCTCGACTTCTGCTATGGACCATTTGGGTCATTTATCGTGAGCGTCGACGCGTCATTCGCGCCCGTGAGCGTGGCAATTATGAAGTTCAGCCAAACATCGAAGTACTCATCAAAGTGCTCGTCGCCTTTCGTGTCGCCGCCGTCAAGCTCGGTGTCTTGATGATTAAGCTAGGACAATTTCTCAGTTCACGTGCCGACCTGCTGCCCGACGAAGCTATATCGGTGCTTACATCGCTACAAGATGAAGTGCCGCCAGCACCATTCGAGCATGTCGTCGGCGTTATCGAATCCGAAACGGGCAAGCGCGTGGAGGAGATATTTAGCCTGCTGGAGCGCAAAGCCACCGCCGCCGCCTCGCTCGGTCAGGTTCACAAAGCCACCCTGCTCTCTACTGGTGAAACGGTGGCCGTCAAAATTCAACGTCCAAATACCGAGCAACTTGTACGCATGGACTTAAGTACCCTGAAATTCGTGATTCGTGTTATCAACCTCTTTGTCGATACCACCGGCTTCATCGACCTCATGGGCATCTACCGCGAGTTCAAACGCACAACCTACGAAGAGGTCGACTACGCGGCAGAAGCTGCAAATTCCAAACGTTTCAAAGAGATGTTCAAGGACGACCCAACCATCTATATTCCGCGTATCTACGACCAGTACGTCACGCCGCATATGCTGGTCATTGAGTGGATCGACGGTATCAAGGTCAACGATTATGTCGCGCTCGATGCATTAGGTATCAGTCGGCTTGAGGTTGCCAAACGTACGGTCAGTGCCTACTTCTACCAGTTTTTTGTCGAGGGCTTTTTCCATGCCGACCCACATCCGGGCAATATCTTCGTCAAAAAAGGGGTCACAACCGCCGACGGTGGACCCGTAATTGCCTTCATTGACTTCGGTATGGTTGGCTCACTCACGAAAAGCATGAAACAATCTTTGAAAGACCTGTTCATCAGCTTTCTGTCGCGTAACTCACGCTCCCTCGTCAACGCCTTGAACAAGCTTGGCTTTATTGGGCAGGGTGCCAACATGATTGTTATCGAGCGCGGCATGTCGATGATGATGGAGCAATACTTTGGCCTGACACTGGGGGATGCCCGCGAACTCGCCATACCTGAAGTCGCACAGGATGTCGAGCGCCTACTCTACGGGCAACCCTTCCAGATACCAGCCCAGTTCGCCTTCACAGGTCGCGCCATTAGTACATTAGGTGGTGTCTCGACTGGTCTCGCACCAGAATTCAACTTCGTCGAGGTCGCAACGCCCTACGCACGAAAATTCCTGGGCCTCGACAGCGAAGGCATAGGTCAGACCGCGCAAGACCTTTTCAATCAAGCACTCGACACTGGACGCACACTCCTGGCCCTGCCTCGCGCCCTCGAACAAGTTATCACAAAGCTCGAAACAGGCCAGATCGAGGTAAAGCTAGCAAGCGACCGCCCAAAAGAACGTCTGCGCTTCCGCTTCGGTCGCGGTGGAGGAGGAAGCACCGCTTCAGGCAATGGTGGCATGTCCTGGTCGCTCATGTTTATCGCAGCCCTTGCTGGCGGCATCTACCTCACAACCGCACACCTCATGATTCCCGCATGGTTCTGCCTGGGGTTAGCTGTTGTCACAGTGCTAGGACTGTTTCTACGCCGGTGATGACATCATAACCGCAACAAGGTACTTTCCTGCTATCCCATAGCGTACCAACATGATGAACGCTCCTATTCTCACTACTATCCCTGCTATACCGTCTGTATGGACCTATTATTGTTACATAGTTGAGAAATAGGAACGTTCTTGAATGAAGAAACGCACATTTGCACAACCACTCTCCTTTGGCATCTCTCTCGCTATTGCCCTTACTTTGCTTAGCATGATCGCAAGCACACTGTACCTGCAACGCAATAGCACCTTTGCTCATGCCGAGCATACAGGACAAACAACTCACAATCTCGCCTTTCGTTTGGCACGTCCACACTACTGGATGGCAGGACCTGCAGCAGCAGGCAAGCGACTTCCCTGTCAGACCCAGAATGCCGCGAACCGTTGCTACACACCACAGCAAATCCAGAAAGCCTACAACATCGCACCACTGCTCGCAGCTCACACAACTGGCTTAGGCCATACAATTGTGATTGTAGACGCCTTCCAAAGTCCAACGCTTCGGCACGACCTTGCGCTCTTCGATGCACTATTTGGACTCAAAGCCGCGAAGCTCAATATTATTGCCCCCGATGGTCTGGCACCGTTTAATCCAAAAGATGCGGCGCAGGTAAGCTGGGCCGCCGAAATCACACTCGATGTGGAATGGGCACATGCCATCGCTCCCAGTGCCACGATTGATCTTGTGCTGGCAAATCCTACGAAAGACCCGAATGCGAACACACTATCAGGCTTCTTACTGAACATCCTGCATGCTACCTCGTTCGCCGTGACGCATAATCTCGGCGATGTTATCTCGCAAAGCTTTGGCGGCAACGAGACGTGTGCGAGTAAGCAAGCACTACAAGCACAACATAAGGTGTTTCAAGCAGCAATAGCAAAGGGTATCACGATGCTTGCCGCCTCTGGTGATCTCGGTGCCGCAGAAATCAATTGCACGTCCACAGCATTCACCAAAAGCGTCTCAACTCCCGCCAGTGATCCACTCGTAACCGCTGTAGGGGGGACAACACTTAACGCGAATGCAACCACAGGTGCTTACATGACGGAAGTTGCATGGAACGGCAGTGGTGGTGGTCTCAGCGCAGTCTACCCACGTCCAACATTTCAGCAAGGCATACAAACTATCATCGGCAATCAGCGCGGTGTGCCCGATATCGCCTATGATGGCGATCCTAAAAGCGGTATGCTTGTCGTATGGAGTTCATCAGGACGGGGTAAGGACCTCGCAGTTGTCTTCGGGGGTACCAGTGCTGGTTCGCCGCAATGGGCTGGTATCACAGTGTTGATGAACGAGGTACTCGGCAAACGTGTAGGTTTCCTCAATCCCGTGCTCTATCGCATCGGTAGCAATGGAGCAACAGAGAGCTTACATGATATTACGCAGGGCACAAACACCTTCACAGGCAAAAATGCCAACAGAGTCACAGTCACCATCAAAGGTTTTACTGCCACAGAAGGCTGGGATGCCGTCACAGGCTGGGGCACCCCAAATGTTGCGAATCTGGTCATGTTGGTGGCACGTATGGCTAAATGATTTGATTGTAAACACACGGACATCCACGTTACACAATCACTCACCCTACAAAATGGACGTGGCAAAACATGTTGAACGGAAACGGACGTGATGAATGCGGTCCCTACCGTACACGGATACGCCGTAGGGACCGCCGTGAACACGAGCCAGTAATAGAACAAGGAACCAGTA
>CAXTUE010000478.1:0-4060 GCA_964247355.1 uncultured Ktedonobacteraceae bacterium
TGGGCCACACAACTGTGCCGCATGATTGCCCGCCTACACAAGCAAGGCATCATCTTAGGTACCCTGACGCCCTCAATTATCCTCGTCGATGGACAAGGAAAAGAGGCATGGGCACCCCTTCTGCTCCCTTACTGGCCGCCCGCTCCCTCCTATTGGAAGACGACCAGCATCAACGTCACCACCACCTACGCCCAGATATTTCCTATAGCCGAAAAGCCTATACAAGGTGTATTCACGGCACCAGAACTGCTCGACGGCAGTGTTGACCAAAGGTCCGATGTTTATTCGTTAGGTGCTATCCTCTACCTGCTATTGACACACTTCGCGCCTGTTGCGCCAATAAGAAGATTACAGGCCCTTACTTCGGGAAGGAGAGCGTATGGAGGGAGCAATATACTTGTACAGGAGCAAGTTGAGAGCTTAGAACTGATACCATTGCGCTTTCTCAATGAAAGCATATCGCCATTAGTAGAACAGGTGGTATTGAGAGCACTTGAGTTGGAGCCTACGAGACGCTATCAATCGGCCTTCGCGTTTGTGGAGGCGTTAGAGGGAATTGTGGAGTTGTAGAGTACTTCTTTAACACGTCTTCGTTAAGATGCTGATGTATAATGAGCGTGATAAAACTAGGAGGTGCAATATAAAACAAGAGAACTCTGCTATGATTGTGCAAGAGATTGAGCGTGCTCTACATGAAAGGCTCTATGCGTGGGAAGGTAAACCCGAGCAGGTAGTAGATTTTGGAGAGGTGGTCGTACATATACAACCTGGACTTGCCACTGCTTTTTGTCTACGCTTTGAGTCGGCACAGCTAGAAAAACGTCTTGACGAAATCAAAAGACGGGTAGAGCCTCTTGCTTCGCGTTGCTTATGGGTGATTAGTCCAAGCACGAAACCTGTAGATATTGAGGAACAGTTGCTGTCGCATGGATTCACAAAGCATTTAGAATTGGCTGGCATGGTACTTGAAGACCTATCAGTTAGCTTAGCTTCTAATCCTCAAGTAGTGGTTGAACTTTTATCATGGGACAATGTAGAAGAATATGCAACGGTATGTAGCCCTCCTAACGATTTGGAAATACGGAACGAGCAACTCACATACGCCAAGAAATATCTACAATTTGCACACAAAGAAATACAGATTTTTATTGCGCGCTTGAACAGTGCTGTTGTTGGCTATGCGTTTTTGCGGGTAGAGGCAAACGGTATGGCTAATCTATGTGAGGCATTCACTATTCCACACGCTCGCGGCCAAGGCGTATACCTCTCATTACTAGCACATCGTCTTGCTTTCGCCAAAGAGCAAGGATGTACAATGGCTATCACGCGAGCAAATACACAAACGTCTGCTCCGACTCTTATAAAGCGCGGTTTCAAGCCAGTTTGTCGATTTCCAATCTTCGTTTTAGAAAGGGAAAAAGCTTGAATCCATATAAATATTCTGCCATCTCACATCGTGGGTTACAATATGCCAATCCCATTAGTTCATCGAAAATGGAGACACTATTTTCCTTGCTCGATCTTTCAGCAGGTGCCTCAGTTGTAGACATCGGAACGGGCAATGCAGAAGTTCTCATCAGATTGGTCGAGCTATATGACGTGAAGGCTGTAGGAGTAGAGCGATCTCCAGTAGCATTGCAGGCAGCCCGTGAACAGATCGTTGCTCGTGTTCCACATCAAAGCATAGAACTTCGAGACGTGGACGCATCGACCTTGCAGTTGTCGAAAGAGCAGTTTGATGTAGCGGTATGTATTGGAGCAAGCGAGGTCTTTGGTGGGTACGCAGGAACCTTGCAAACGCTAGCTCAGTCTGTTCGATCAGGTGGACAAATCGTAGTGGGAGAACTCTATTGGAAACAAGAACCGACACCAGACTATCTAACAACACTTGGAATTCTGAGCGAAGAGTACACCACCCATGCAAATAACGTTGCGATTGGAGTTGAGCAAGGATTAATTCCTCTGTTTGCTCTTGTCACGAACGATGACGAGTGGGACCAGTACGAATGGTGGCGCATTCGTGCTATCGAACGCTATGCACAGGAACAACCAGACGATCCAGATGTTCCCACACTCGTTGAACGAATTCGTTGGTGGCGCGACATGTATTTACGTTGGGGAAGAGACACACTCGGTTTTGCACTCTATCTCTTCCGCAAAGAATATGTTAAGGAAAAACAAAATGGATAGGAAGAGTGCAACAGAACTCCTTCATGAGCTAGGCTATAATCCCGAATTTATTGCGGCTGGCATGGAAGGTTTTGTTTTTGATATCGGGAACGATATGCTTGCGAAGGTGTGGACAAAGAAAGACTACACGGAAGTATGGCAACTACGCTCTTTTTACGCCAAATTGAAGGAAAAACAGCTCCCTTTTGCTACTCCTCAGATATACGAGGTTGCGGGAACTTCTACGGGTGTTGTAGTAAGTACGGAAGAACGTCTATCTGGAGTTACCCTCAGAAATATTCTTGATCGGCATCCTGACAATGATAGTCTTTCTAAAAAAGGGATGACTGCTGTTGTCTCAGTCGTAGAAGCCCTTAAAACGGCTGGCGATATACTAGGTGCGCGAGAACTGGAACTGCTTGATGAATCCTCATCGTGGTCTGTAAACTCCACTTGGAATATAGTTCTGGGAAACTTAGTTGCTCTACGCATTAAGAGATACAAGGCTGTTTTAAGCCGCGCTGTTCTTGATATAGAGCGTATAGCTACTCGTGTTATATCACTTCTTAATGAGCTACAGATCGCTCATATTGGAGTAATTCACGGAGACATTTGTCCAGAAAATGTGCTTGTTGATGAGGCTACCATTACTCCGATTGGTCTCCTCGACTTTGGCTTTCTTACTACGTCTGCTGATCCTCTTTTTGATGCTGTCATATCTACGTTAATCTTTGATATGTATTCACCTTATAAACAACAAGTGCGCGAGAACTTACGTGCTATGTACTCTGAAAAGTTGGGAAAGTCATTTGAAGAGATTTATCCACTATACAGAGCTGCATATGCTCTGGTGACAAGCAACGCCTATTCAGAAAACGGCGAAGATGGTCATTTTCAATGGTGCGTTGACATTCTAAATGATGAAGAAACATATAAACTGTTGTCTTGAATGTAAGATTATGTATGTCGGTTCAGTTAGACGAACTAGAGAGTTCGTTACATATCATGTTGCTCTCGCTCCACCAACTCCTTCCCAATCCTTGCAATCATCTTCGTAGGAATAGTAAGATTTGAGGGTAGATGAGACGAAGCTTGAATAGCACTAGCAATCTCGCCATCTTCCGCTAGGATTGATTGAAACAACTGGACAGAATCCATTTTTGTTTCCTCGCCTAGATCGTCCCTGTAAAATACTTCCTGAGCGCAGGCGGTCAGGTCCTGAACTACTCGTTCGTAGCGAAAATAGGTGAGCGCAACCCAGTCGATATCTGTCTGTCCGTAGCCCTGAAAAAACGCAGGAGTGCCAGGGAGGGCATTGCTATCGGACGACGATTCCTTGATGAAGAGGAAATCGTGCTCTTTCGGGGCAAGCATTACCTCGTCCCAATCAATCACAAACACATGACCAGAAGCATCGCGGAGCAGATTGGCCGGATGCAGGTCGGCATGACAGATAACATAGGGCAGAATTCGTGACTGTAAATTAGCCGCGAGCTTTTCCAGGGAAGCAATGACCATGCGAATGGTAGATTGATGCGCTTTCCACAAAGAGCGAAGTGTACGTTTAGAAGCATTTTCCTCGTCAAGGACCTGTAAGTGTTGGTCCTCAAAATCTTGTACCCATCGAGTATACTCTGTTGGATTGAAGGTTTCCTTTCGTAGAGATTCAACACCGAGAGAAGGCGGCGTAGCACTATGAATTTGTTGAAAGATGGTACCCACCTCTTTCCACTGCTCATCTATCATGCCCGTCCAACTTGTATTGCCGTCAAGAAAGGGGTACACGATAATAGTCCAGTTTTTTACGCTGGTCCACAACGTATTGTGCTTTGTAGGAAGAGGAGCCACAACCGATGAAATTCCCTGCTCTCTGAGATAGCGAGGTATAAGA
>CAXTUE010000479.1:0-3020 GCA_964247355.1 uncultured Ktedonobacteraceae bacterium
GGCACACCAAAAAATAAACACAAAACTGTTTTTTTTGGGGGCGGGCCCCCCTGCGGGGCCACCCTAGCTACTACATCACGTTTACAACAGGTAAGGGAGTGTGATCGGCGATATTGAGAAGAACCCAACCTTCCAGTACGTCGCGTAGCTCTTTGTGACAGCTTTGTTCGGTTGGCTGATTTGCCCAAACTCCTTTAGAGCCAGGAATACGACCAAAGTATGTACCGTCCTCAATTTGCTCGTACTGAGCGTGGTTCATTGCTTTGTCAAGATATTCGTTAAACATATTCTTGCGTTCTCCTTTCGTAGCTTTATAAGACCATTCTACCATAGGAATAGCACTGCATCCCAATTCTGTTGTATCATAACTAAAAAAGAATAATTGCTTAGATTGTTGCACTTCCTCGCCCCGTGTGCGACAACTGGCACAGAGTTCCCGCATTCCAGTTTATCCTTTCAAGAGGTAATTCCATGCCGTTTTACGTGCTATTTCCTTTGCGTGTACTATCCTTTCTAGTTGGCTTCTCTCTTGTGTTTTATGTGCTACTCTCGGTAATTCGTACGTTTGTATTGCCGCGTAGTGCGCCTGATAAGCTAGTGCGGCTTGTCTTCATCACGATGCGTAGAATCTTCGATTTGCGTACCAGTATTGAGCAAGAATATGAGCGGCGCGACGAGATTATGGCCCTGTATGCACCATTTACGCTTGTCATCCTGCCAGCGGTCTGGCTAGTTTGTGTCTTAGTAAGTTATATGGCGATGTTCTGGGCTACGACGGGTCAACCGCTCTACGCGCTGTACAAGATTAGTGGCTCCTCATTGTTCACACTTGGCTATGCCGTTTTCGATGATTTTGTCACAACTTCATTGATTTTTACCGAATCGGCGATTGGCCTTTTTCTTATTGCTCTGCTCATTGCGTATCTACCGACTATGTATGCCGCGTTCTCGAAGCGCGAGATGGCGGTGACGATGTTAGAGATACGCGCTGGCTCACCGCCTTCGGCCCTCGAAATGTTTACGCGCTTTTATCGCTTGAACCGAATGGATAAGCTGAGCGAGTTGTGGGTAGCGTGGGAATTGTGGTTTGTGGAACTCGACGAGAGTCATACATCGCTCGCGGCACTGTCTTTCTTCCGTTCGCCCCAGCCCGACCGCTCATGGATAACGGCGGCTGGCACAATACTGGATGCCGCCGCTCTTGTAGCTTCAACGGTGGATATTCCAAGAGATGCACAGGCAGAATTGTGTATTCGTGCAGGCTATATCGCCCTTCGTCATATCTGCGACTTCTTTGGCATATACTACAATCCCGACCCCAAGCCAGACGAGCCAATTAGTATCGCGCAGGAGGAGTTCGATGAGGTATATGACAAACTCGCTGAGGTAGGAGTGCCGTTGAAGTCGGATCGCGAACAAGCGTGGCGCGACTTTCGAGGCTGGCGTGTAAACTATGATAGTGTGCTGATACATCTCGCGGGCCTGACGATGGCACCGTGGACACAGTGGTCCTCTGACCGCGCCGTCCGTATTCGCGCCTCGTTTAAAATGAGCAAGAAAAAGGCATCATAAAATATACAGGTAGGGACCGCATGCATCACGTCCGTTTGTCGGGGTGAGACCAAAGACGGACGTGATGCATACGGTCCCTACCGTCGGTGTATCCACGTTATTTTTATGACGTGTAGTATGGGTGACGACGTGTGGCAAGCCATGCTCCAAGCAAACTAATGAGACCGCCGATCACTGCTGAAACGAGTACAAATAGCAGTGCAAAGCCGAGTGTTGCGGCATTAGTTGCGCCACTTGTGGCGGTATTGCCTGGGTAGTTGGGGATGTAGCGTACCAGGAAGCTGGCAAGATAGGCAAGCGCGCCACCGATGGCACCTGCGAGAAAACCGAGACGACGCTGTACTACGGTTCTACCGACAAAATAGCCCGCGCCGCCAAAGATCAGTAGCTCGATAAAAAGATTGAGGCATAGCAGACCCGTTACTATACCAGCAGTTCCCTGCGTCACACTACTCCCCTCACTGGCGGCGCGTTGATAGGTTGCAGTGTTCGCGAGCGTAAGAGCGATAGTGATAATCATAATGAGTACGCCAGCGACGATACCCGCAATGGTTGCGTACCAGAGTCGGCGTTCTGGCAACAGAAACGAAGCCTCTTCTTCCAAATCCTGCATCTCAACTTCTCCTTTAGCAGACGTTGCTCGTCACGAACATACGCCAGTCGCGGCAGTTGTTGATGTCTTTATTTTCGAGTAGGTTGATGCATAGGTGGGAACGATTTCCCATTTATTAAGGGGCCAGTAGACCGCTACAGCTTTGCCGACCATGTAGTCCTTTGGGACATAACACCAATCGCGCGAGTCGTCGCTTACAAGGCGGTTGTCGCCCAGCACAAAGTAAGAGTTAGGGGGAACCTTCCAACTGATACCGCTTGGATTATATTTTTCGGCAATGTATGACTCGTTCAGCTTTACACTATTGACCCACACGTCTGCGTTATCCGTTTGAATTATATCACCTGGTAGTCCGATGACGCGCTTGATATAATCTTTTGTGGTATCGCGAGGCGCATGAAAGACGACGACATCGCCGCGTTCGGGAGAGCGAAAAAGATACGCTGTTTTATTGACCAGCACATACTGGTCGGTTGCCAGACCGGGCTGCATGCTCGGACCCTCGACGTGATAGCTCTGCAGCACAAAGCGAATGGTCAGGAAGATCAGGATGGTCAGCGCGACCGTCTCAACTATTTCCCTTGCTAGGTGTGAACGTTTCACCGTAAAAACCTCGTTGTATTTCTCTACAAGGGACGCTTTACGGGCTTCGTGTATTCTGCCCTGCCTTGCCCTCTCGTAACTATCATGTTTTATCTTATCCGCCATTATAGCTGATATGGGAAAGAGTTGCACTCTTTCTTAGCCAAATTACCCATATGTTCATAGCGTAGAAACAAGAACGGTGTAGACGAAGGTTATTAGTGAGATGCCAGAAGTATAAAGCGGAGCAGAT
>CAXTUE010000479.1:3039-4036 GCA_964247355.1 uncultured Ktedonobacteraceae bacterium
GACCCCTATAGATTGGCGGCAAGTTGTATTATTGCAGTCGCGTTATCCATACGGGTTATCCTGATAGGTATGGGCTGGCCAGCTACCAATAGCGATGAGGCGACGATGGGTTTGATGGCCCGGCACATTGCCTATAATGGCGAGCATCCCGTTTTCATTTATGGACAAAACTATATGGGGTCGCTAGAAGCGCATATCGGGGCCGCACTCTTTTTTGTTTTTGGGCCGTCGCTTTTCTCGTTACGTTTGAGTCTGGTGTTACTGTATGCTGGTCTTCTTACCTCTGTCTATCTCTTGACCAGCTTGCTTTACTCTAAAAAATTCGCGCTTGCTGTGCTTATTTTATTTAGCCTCGGCTCCGTTGAGTTGCTGACACGCCAACTCAAAGCGGTAGGGGGAGCAGAGGAGACGATGCTTTTTGGTACCCTGCTGATCCTGCTTTCCGCATGGCTTGTATTGACGTATCGAAGACATGCGTTTGATCCTGATGCGAGAAGACGTTTATTGGTATACGGATGTTACGGTTTAGTGATGGGGCTTGGTATGTGGAGCCACTTGTTGATACTACCATTTGTCGTGACCACGCTGGTATTGCTTGTCTTTTTTTGCTATCGTGAGTTGCGTTTGCCTGTACTCATGCTATTTGGATCTGGCTTGCTGCTAGGATTTTCGCCATCGCTCGTTTTTAACATTCAGCATCCCTCACAAAACTCGCTTGGTGCTTTATGGCAATTGCATAACTCCGGTGGTACCGCGACCAGGGTGCCGTTTACGCTGTGGGACTCGATACGCGGAACTGTACTTATAAGTTTGCCTATGGCAACAGGTGCGCATCCACAATGTTCTGTCCCCGATGCTCCTGGAGTATGGCGCACACACATTACCTCATGTATGCTTGTTCAAGGTGTGTGGGGGATAGGGTTCTTGCTTTTCTATGCGATTGTTCTGCTGCTTGCTCTACTTACACTTGTGAACTATTTTGTCCGCCATCGAGGAG
>CAXTUE010000480.1:0-4035 GCA_964247355.1 uncultured Ktedonobacteraceae bacterium
AGCGTGATGGGACCAAGCGTATGACCCTCCTTCGCCTGTTTAAGACCAGGGCCTACAAGAGCTGAGCGCGTCATCTCGGTATCGACAACAGCATAACCACTACTCTCCAACCACGGACGTAGCAGGTTGATCTGAGTCGAACGTCCAACGCCATCGGTTCCTTCGATAACAATCAAGCGACCTGGCAAAAGTTCATCGCGTTCCTTAAGATGAATGGCATCAATGCCATAAAAAGTCAGGTTCGACATCGCTTCATGCTCCGTCTTAGAGGATGGATATAGTTCAGTCGTGCCTTTGCTTTCGTAGGAAGTGGCGGCGTATGACCAGTTTCCTCCATATGCTCCCGTTGCGTTCATCGCTCACCCCTTATAATGCTTTCAATTTCGACCGGCTGCTCTTGACGCTCGTGAACCAGTGCAGACTCGGCTTCGTCACGCGCGGAGGAATGCAGGCGGCGCACACCCTTAAGATATGGCTTCACCAATTTGCGCATTTGCTTTTGTTGTTCAGGAATAGGCAACGTTGCATCCATCACAGTGAGGCCAAACTCATCAATCATCGATTCGTATTCGTTCACAATCCGCTGCTGAAAGAGTTTGAAGCTTTCATGTGGATTCGTGCTCAGTCCGAGGTCCATACCGGCCTCGTAGTACTTGAGTTCAGTACGTCCTGTGAGAATACGGCTCAGCGAGGTCTCTAACGGGACACGATAGTAAAAGGCTATCGTTGGCTTTACAGCAAACTGGTATAGCTCACGAACCCATGCACGGTCGACGTTGCGTGCGACATCGCGAGCGAAGGCGGTATAAATATAGCGATCAGCCAGCACAATCGCACCCGCCTTGAGCGGTGCGATAATGTCGTGCTCGGTCCGGTCGGCAAAATCGGTGGCGTGTATCAGGCTAAAGGTTGTTGGCGTCAGAAGCTGCTTCTTTTTTCCTTTACTCGTTGTCTCCTTAACAAGTGGCGAAGAGTTCCATTCACTAAAAAACACAGCGTATCCTTCGCTAATCAGCCATTGTCGTAATAGCGCGATCTGAGTACTCTTCCCGGAACCATCCACACCCTCTACAATAAAGAGGCGTCCGGGAAACTGGTGACGACCATATATCTCCATAAAAAAAGAATCCTTCCTTGCCAGAGCTAAAGGGAAAGGTATAAAGGTAATTGTGCATGAGATAGACAACGTTTGTCAAGTGTAATAGAGGCATCAGGCAATACATACATAAGAAAGTGTTATAGAAACCTATCCCTTGAGCAATGTTCATATGTATACTGTATTATAGCAAGGGCTACCAAGTGCTTGAGATAATAAAAAAAACAGCAAAGTTTTATCAAGCGACTAAATCGCTTGATAAAACTTTGCTGTTTTTTTTATTGAATAATTGGTGCGTCAAACCCTAGCTGGCGCAATAAGCCTTGAATGCCACCGCCCGGCACATGATGGACGGTCCAAGCTGTGATCTTGTTGTTCGAGAGTTGAAATCTCACATCTTCAACAGGAAGAGAGACGCTACGTGCCATCTGTGGAATTGGTGGCAGGCTAAGCGGTGGAATACTAAAGGCATCGCTCTGATAGCCCGCGATCTGCATACTGCCCGTTACTGCATTTCCCTCCTCCGTGAGGTTGTGCAGATTAAACATCAAACTTGGAATGCCGGATTTGAGTTCGGAGAAGGTTGTAATGAAATCGGCCTTGTTCAGAGGTTTTGGGGTCCAACCACTAAAGAGAAAATCGTCGGCAAGCGGATCGACTGTTCCCTCTTTTTCGTTGTTCTCTATCGCTGTGACAAACGCTCTAACGCTATCTATCGCGCTCATGCATGTATTCCTTTCATGAAGTGTTCACACTATGTACTGCTTAAAGATATCTCAAGTTTCACCTGAAAGACAAGTAGGGGTCTAATTCTATTACACCCTGTAGGCCAATTGCCCCTGTTGGAAGGACATGTTGAAACGTTATAGAATGACCTCCAACAGGGTGTAATAGAATTAGACTTCTACATTTGGTTCGTTCTTTTTGTGATAAGAGACAGCAACACAGGATACACCAACGCGACATTCTGCTGCGGATTCAGCGTACCGATAATATCGTGCGGTAAATGATGACTTGCATCAAACTCATAGGTCTCGCAGTATTGTAAGCCGCGTTTTTGCCATCTCTGTATCAGACTTCGTATAATGCCGTTGTTCATAGAGGGGTCTGCAGCATTGGCGACGACGAGAATTGATTGCACGGCTGGCTTCGTTTTGCGGGCGGCCTCGTAGACGGAGAAGCCGAAGCGCATCATGACGCCGAGACTGCGCGTCGCGAAGCCATGATAGCCGAAGGGAGAGCCATGCCCCTTGCGGAAACGTTGCGTCATGAGGTTAGGCAACAGATAGAGCAAGTACATCAGAAGTTTACTGATGTTGACGCCGAGATGCCGATCAACGGTAAATGCGGGTGCCATCAGGATTGCTCTATCAACATCAGCACGATATTGCGCGACCCATGCCGCCATTGTACCGCCCACCGAGAGTCCTACATATGTCACCGAATCGCCCAAGCCATGCGCAATGTCCACCATTGTCGTACACGAATCGCGCAAATCTTTCATTGTGAGATACCGCAGATCGCTTGATTCTAAATCTTTGTAGCCGTTATACGGCATGCGCGGAATGAGCACATTGTAGCCCTGCTCTTTGAGCAGTGTGCCAAACTCGATAAATTGACGCGGACAGCTCGTCATGCCATGCATCAAAATAATTACCTGCTCGACCTTATGACCATGTGTGAGAACCGTTGTGTGACAGATATCCTGTACTGGCTGCGTCTTCTCGAACTCCTGGATGCGAGCAATTTTCTCCATTGCTTCATCGTATCCGACTATCGAATGTGCCGGAGGCGTTGGTAGGTCGTGGAAAAATGTGTTTCCCGCTACTCTTGCCACAGTGGTGCTCACGGCGGTGAGTGCTGTAGCACCTAAGACAAGTTTCGTGATACTCTTCATAGTATGTATAGTCTCAATTCTGCAAATTTTTGGTTCTAGCGTTGTCTTGCTATTCATTTTAACGGTTTCACGTTATGTTACGCAACGAAAGTGACCGAGAAACCGTAGGGACCGATTAATCACGTCCTTCTTGCCTCCTGATACGCCAAGAAGGACGTGATAAATCGGTCCCTACAGATGACGGATTCTCGGTATTTGTTAAGGGAGCGAACCATGACAACCACTACAACACTACACGCGCTCGTATTTGATGTATTTGGAACTGTTGTTGATTATCGCGGCACGATTATTCACGAGGGCGAGCAATTGAACCGAGAGAAGGGGTTACAGGTCGATTGGGCAGCATTCGCGGACACGTGGCGTGGTCAGTATCGTCCGAATATGCAGCGCGTCATGCAGCAAGAGTTGCCGTGGACAAACCTTGATGGTTTGCATCGTATGGCATTGGATGAGTTACTTCAACAATTTGGCGTAACGAGCTTGAGCGAGGATGAAAAAGCGCACCTCAACAGAGTATGGCATCGACTACAACCGTGGCCTGATGCTGTTGCGGGCTTGACACGTTTGAAACAAGCCTACATCATAGGTACACTCTCAAATGGGAATGTTGGCCTACTGGTTGACATGGCAAAGGACAGCAAATTGCCGTGGGATGTCATTTTCTCGGCGGAGCTTGTCAAGGCATACAAACCCGACCCGCGTACATATACGATGACCTATGAGCTGCTCGGTCTCCAACCACAACAGGGCATGCTTGTCGCGGCTCACATGGATGATTTACAAGCCGCTCAAAAAGCGGGACTTAAAACCGGCTTCGTGTCTCGCCCTTTGGAGTTTGGACCAGACAAACTGCCCACCACACTCCCAAATAATGAATTTGACATCGTGGCAAGCGATTTTGAAGATTTGGCGCGGCAATTGGGAGCGTAGTAGCCAATGAATTGCCCGTGGACGCAGTGAACCTGGTCCCTACGAACCGGAGGTTCGTAGTAGACTGACCCACTTCATTTGACAGTGGTTGGAAGACAAAGTATCCTTTCAG
>CAXTUE010000481.1:0-4031 GCA_964247355.1 uncultured Ktedonobacteraceae bacterium
AGATGAAAAAGCGTCATTGCTAGCAGGGGCCAGTGCATGGTCTACCACCGCAATCGAGCGGCTGGGCATACCAGCAATCAAGGTTTCTGATGGTCCGAATGGCGCACGAGGAGCAGGAAATTTCGCGGGTGGCACAATCACCTCGGCCTGCTTTCCTGTGGCCATTGCCCTTGCCGCTACCTGGAATCCTGAGTTGGTAGAGCAAATCGGTCAGGCACTCGGCGAAGAGTCACAGTCAAAGGGAGCACGTATGCTGCTGGCACCGACCGTCAATATGCATCGCTCACCAGTCAACGGGCGCAACTTCGAGTGTTATTCCGAAGACCCCTACCTGACGGCGCGTATGGCAGTTGCATACATTGAGGGTCTGCAAAGCCGCAACGTGGGAGCGACGGTCAAGCACTTTGTATGCAACGACTCCGAATTCGAGCGTAATTCTATCAGTTCTGATGTCGATGAGCGCGCCCTGCGGGAAATTTATTTGCCGCCATTTCAAGCCGCCGTGCAGGAAGCCAAATCATGGAGTGTCATGGCGGCTTACAACAAGATCAACGGTGTCTTTGCTAGTGAAAACGCGACAACCCTGTTACGCATTCTCAAAGACGAGTGGGGCTTTGACGGTTTTGTCATGTCTGATTGGTTTGGCACGAAGAGTACTGAAGACTCGGTGAATAATGGTACAGACTTGGAGATGCCAGGTCCGGCTATCTGGCGCACCGTTACACAGGTCACAGCAGGTGTACAAGCTGGCTCTATTTCGCTTGACGCTGTGAACGATGCGGTTCGCCGTATTCTGCGTATCATTCTGCGTTCAGGTGCATTCGAGCAGCCAGTGGAGCAATCTGAACAGGCAGTAGACCGGCTCGAACACCGCACATTGATACGCACTGCGGGAGCCGAGAGTATTGTTCTACTCAAGAATGAAGGCGATATCCTGCCACTACAAAAGGCTTCGTTGAAGTCTATTGCCATTATCGGGCCGAACGCGAAAACAGCGCAGATTATGGGTGGCGGTAGCGCGCAGGTCAACGCGCACTATGCAATTACGCCCTTTACTGGCATCGCGGCGCAGGCAGGAGAATCCATAGAGCTTGGCTACGAGATTGGGTGCACCAACCATAAACTGCTGCCTCGCCTCAATGCCAGTTCGCTTTCAGCTACAGGAAAAGACGCATTTACGCTTGACTACTATAGTTCGCTCGACCTCACCGGTGACATCGTTCATTCAGCAACGGTCAATTCCGCCGATCAGATGTGGATGGGAAATATTGTGCTTGGCATCCGCATGGATCACTTCTCTGTTCGCCTCACAGGTACGCTCGTACCGCAGGAGAGCGGGCCACATAGCTTTAGCCTGACAAGCGCGGGCCTCAGCCGACTCTTTGTCGATGGCAAAGAAGTGATAGATAACTGGACACAGCAGACGCGAGGTGAGACCTTTTTCGGCATGGGAAGTACAGAGGTTGTAGGGCAGGTAGAAATGACGGCGGGGCAGGCTTACACCCTGACTGCTGAATATAGCAGCAAGGACAGCGTAATGCTCACAGGCTTCCGGTTAGGCTATCTGCCTCCCGTCGCAAAAGACGCAATAGAACGCGCCGTAGCGTTGGCGACGCGCTCAGATGTCGCCCTGCTCTTCGTGGGCCTCAACGGTGATTGGGAAGGAGAAGGTCATGACCGGGCTGATATAGAACTGGTGGGCGATCAGGTAAAGTTGATCGAGCGCGTGGCGGCGGCTAATCCCAGAACGGTCGTAGTCCTGCAAACTGGCTCGCCCGTCACGATGCCGTGGTTGGATAAGGTGGCTGGGGTTATTCAGGCATGGTATCCAGGACAAGAATGTGGCAACGGCATCGCTGACGTACTGTTCGGCGTCGTCAATCCATCAGGCAAACTCTCGCAGACCTTTCCGATGCGCCTGGAGGATAATCCGGCCTATATCAACTATCCCGGCGAAAATGGACATGTGCGCTATGGTGAAGGCATCTTCATAGGCTATCGCTACTACGAGAAGAAACGGGTCGCGCCACTCTTCCCATTTGGTTTTGGCCTCTCCTACACCACGTTCGCGTACAACAACATGAAGATAGGGCCAGCAACAAATGGTTCTAGTGATGTTGTAACTGTCAGCGTAGACGTAACGAACACGGGCAAGCTAGCCGGTAAAGAGGTTGTGCAACTCTACATGCACGATAAACAAAGCAAACTCATGAGACCGCTTAAAGAGTTGAAACGCTTCACCAAGATTGAGCTAACACCCGGAGAGACGCAGACGGTTACCTTTACCCTCGACCATGTGGCACTAGCCTACTGGGACGATGCCGAACATGCGTGGATCGCCGAGGCAGGCGAATTCGAGGTGCTTGTGGGTAGCTCATCGGAGGATATTCGCGCACGAGGGACGTTCCAATTGGACAAAACGGTTGTGTTTGGTAGAGCGAAAGGTTGAGGTAGAGACCGATTTATCACGTCCGTTTCGTCAATCGAATGGCAACAAAGTCGCAATAATGCAGTACGGGTCTGATGATTATGAAGTTTCACAAACCATGCAGGAGGTAGGGACCGCATTCATCACGTCCGTCTCTGGCCTCTCAACCCAGCAAATGGACGTGATGAATGCGGTTCCTACCATATCCATAGTATTTCATCAATACGCATCACACCGGTAGTTGAGTGGGGTATGATGAATCAGACCCATACTAGCCTATTATTTGTTGTGTACCTCGCTCGCTTCCATTATCACCCATGTGTCGGACATATTAGCGGCCTCGCGCAACGTCATCTCGCCTGCTTTGACATATTCGAGCAAGCGCGCAATCTCTTGCTGACGCGTTTGCTCGGCAATCGCTTGTAGATGTGCCAGATACGCTGCCCTCTCCTCTGTTGTCATCATCGCGACTCCTTTCGTCGTACTAGTTGACCGTCATCTCGAAAATACACCTGCATGCCCTGCTCGTTGACCGTGCGCCAGTAGTTCAGGTCGGTCTGAAACACACTGATGGCCTCACACTGTTGCTGCCACTGCTCCTCGGCCTCCGCAATGAGGTCCGCGTACGTTTTCCGTTCCAGGCCAATGCGTTGCAAGTAAAGCTGTAAGTGATGCTGATAAACAGCATCGGGTACAAACACAAGCATGTCCTCGGTCTTGGCGTACCATCCCCGGTCGCTACCGCTCCACCGCAGTTCCTTCCACCATTCGCTCATCAACGTTGCCCTCCATAGAGCAGAGAAGCCGCAGAAAGGTATTGCTTGCTCAGTGCTTTGCGACGTTGCTTCTCGTCGGAGAAATAGACAAACAGGAAACGGATTCCAGTCATATCGGAAAAGTTTTTGAGCCGGTGGTAGCGTTGTTGTGCAGTCTCTCTAATTGGATTTGAAAGACGGACTACAGGAAGTGGTTGTGTATCTTGGTCATAGAACATAGATGTAAACTCCTTATCTGTTGAAATTAACCTCCAAGTCGTAAAGTACAATTTTTACTTCTCTTTATATTCTTTGTCCTTTTCCTTTGAAAAGCATACCTAATCATACTAGTGATTGCGACCTGCTTTCGTAGTTTGCTACCAGTCTTTTAGCAGTCTTTCTCGCTCTTTACCCTTCGTATGCTTTAAAAACTTGTTGAGTTGTGGTAAGTTTGGATACAATCAAAGCAGTTGATTTTCTTCCGAGAGGATTGTAAGTATGGGTGGTGTAAATAAGCCTAATAGTTATTTACGACATCAACGCTCTATACGTGGTTGGTCCCTAAGACGTGTGGCAGATGAGATACGGACAATGAGCGTTAAAGAAAACGGTAAGCAGCCAGGCGTAAACGCAGATATGGTTGGAGAGTGGGAGCGCGGCGTCAAGATACCTAGTCCTTATTACCGCGAGAAACTCTGCAAAATTTACAGCACCACTGCTGATACCCTCGGTTTTCTTACTGAGCCAACAGAACCGTCAGAAATTGAACACTCACTTTCAATGACACCTATGTTGGCTGGAAACATCGATATGAACAAGAAACGTCGGGAATTGCTTCATCTTCTGAG
>CAXTUE010000482.1:0-4012 GCA_964247355.1 uncultured Ktedonobacteraceae bacterium
ACGCTACATTGGGCCTTGCCCAATGTAGCGTTTCTTCCATGTATATACCCTTATCGTGCATAATCGACGGAGCGCGTTTCGCGCACAACTTGCACTTTGATCTGGCCAGGATAGTCCAGACTCTCCTCGATCTTGTGCGCGATCTCACTGGCAAGTCGATTAGCGGCGAATTCATCGATCTCTTCTGGCCTGACGATGATACGTACCTCGCGACCGGCTTGAATTGCGAACGACTTCTCGACGCCTGAGAACGAGTTAGCGATACCTTCCAGTGCTTCAAGACGCTTGATGTACAGATCAATCGTCTCACGCCTTGCCCCTGGACGGGCCGCCGAGATAGCGTCAGCCGCCTGCACGATAGCCGCCTCAATCGTCTGCGGCTCCGCATCGGTAGCGTGATGGGCGACCATTGCGTGAATGATCTTAGGCGATTTCCCGAAGCGGCGCGCCACCTCACCGCCAATAATGGCGTGTGGCCCCTCGACCTCCTGGTCAATCGCTTTGCCCATATCATGTAACAAAGCAGCCGTCTTGCACACGTTTACGTCCGCACCTAGCTCATGCGCGATGGTGGCGGCGAGGATAGATACCTCTACCGAGTGGGCCAGCACGTTTTGTCCATAGCTGGTACGGAAGTGCAGCCGCCCCAGGATTTTGAGCAATTCTGGTTGTAGTCCTGGCACGTTGGCGTCCATCGCTGCCCGTTCGCCCTCTTCGCGCACGATGATATCAACCTCTTGCCGCGCTTTGGCAACGACATCTTCGATACGAGCTGGATGAATGCGTCCATCAAGAATAAGCTTTGTCAGGGCGAGACGCGCTACCTCACGACGCACAGGATCAAAACCTGAGAGCACAACAGCTTCCGGTGTATCATCAATAATCAGGTCTACTCCAGTTGCCGCCTCTAACGCACGAATGTTGCGTCCCTCGCGCCCAATGATGCGTCCCTTCATCTCATCATTAGGCAACTGCACAACGGAAACCACAGACTCGGAAACCTGATCAGAGGCACAACGCTGAATAGCGAGCGTTACAATTTCGCGTGCACGTGCATCCGCTTCATCACGCACCTGCTCTTCGATGATGCGCACACGACGCGCAGCCTCGCCTCGCACCTGATTCTCGACCCGACTGAGCAACAGTTCCTGTGCCTGCTCTTCGGTCAGTTGGGCAACGCGTTCAAGCTCCATAAGCTGACCGCGTTTGATCTCTTCGATCTCTTCACGTGTGACATCAAGTGTACGATCTTTGGCCTGCAACTTACGGTCACGTTGCTCAAGTACGTCCATCTTTCGTTCGAGATTCTCTTCTTTCTGTTGAATGCGGCGCTCCTGACGTTGTAATTCGGCGCGGCGCTCCGCATTCTCGTGCTCTATAGTCGTACGAAAGCTCGCGCTTTCCTCCCGCGCTTCTCGTAACGCATCGCGCTGTTGCATCTGCAAGTCGAGCAATTGACGCTCGCTTACCTCTTTTTCGGCGCGTAGACGCTCCTCAAAACGTACTTTGTTGCGACTTAATCCGACATAATAACCAGTTGCGAGTGCTAGTATTGCTCCTAGTAGAATAGTAAAAATGAGGGCTACGACGATTGGTGTTGACACGTCGGCCTACCTCCAGTGGTAAAAAACGCATAGGCCCTGTAAAAGGCTCGAAAAATGATATAGTGTGTCCATAAATTACGATGATTTTGGGATGTGCACATATGTACATATTGCCCCAACCCTACTATATAGGACTGGTAACATTTCGTCAAGCGGGAGGAATGGGGCATAGAACAGGATATAACATAAATTCTTCTGCTTATAGAAAGATTTATGTTGTATTCCGTTCGTTAAATAAGCCAACGACCTGTAAGAAACTGTAGCACAAAGAAGGTCAGCATTGGCAGAGCAAGCAGCAGATAGCCAAGGTGAAACTCCGCCCGCTTACCGAAACGGGCAAGTACAATAAATCCGGGGAAGATGCTTACAACTAAGCGTGGCATTAATGCTAAAGGCTCGTATAGTGAGGTATCTTGTCCCGCGTTTCCTGAAAACAAAAGGGCTGAGAGAAGCAAAAGTATGCCGAACACACCGAATGTCCACTGGCTCTTTGCCAAGCGTTCAGGACCATAGAAGCAAAAGAATACTAATACCGCGAAAAGCACCAGTGCTATTATGTCAATCAGAGCATGGGCTGATACGCTACCTAAGCGTGGTTGAGTGATAAGCGTTTTGAGTGCCAGTAAGAGGGACGAAAAACCTGCGCTATGTTGTGTCTGTGCTCGTATGAAGACAAACGGGTCTCCAAAAAGCGTGGCTACTGCCGAAAAATACAGGACGAGTGCAAGCGGTATAAGTAAAGCGGCACTAGCTGGAAGCAGAGAACGGATGCGTTGTGCTAGTAAGGACTCACGCCATGCGTGTCGAATTTGTGGCCCTAGTTGACGCACGTACTCACATAAAAACACTAGAAACAAAAAGACACCTGCAAATTGTGTCAATGTCGCTAGTGCGCCGAAAAGACCTGCCAGCCACCACGAGCCACGACGCATACTGTAGAACGAGAGCAGCGCGAGCAAGAGAAACAGTGACTCACTATACGCCAGGAAAAAGACGAACGCTGTTGGAAAAATCGCTATGTATAAGACAGTACGTTTCGCCGTATCGCGATCAAACTCGCCCTCGACCAGTCGATAGAGAACCATCAATACACCAAGAGATGCCAGGTTTGAGAGAAAGAAACCTGCTGTCAATTGGCTGTGCCGGAACAGAGGCGCGAGGAGACGAATAAGCGCGGGGAAGAGTGGGAACAGAAGCGTTTGTTCAGGCTGTGTATAGCCATTACTTGCAATCGTAATGTAGTTTGCGACATCGCCACGATTCCAGTTGGCCAGCAGATCGTGATACGATACGGAGGTCGCAGCAAAATCGGCGGCAGCGAAAAGTACACTCCCAAGATATGCGAGGAGCACAAAGAGAAATCGTGTCAGCAGAAAGATTGGCAAAATTGACAGCAGGGCTTTCCACCACGGATGTACAACGTCACGCCACGACTGCGTGTTTGGCTCTACCTTTTCTGGCGTAGCGACAACTGGCTTGTCTACTGGCTCTTGCGTCTGTAGCGGTACATCTTCTGGTGTTGCCATAACTGGCTTGTCTACTGGCTCTTCTGTTTGCAGTTGTATATCCTCTGGCGTATTCATGACTGGCTTGTCTACCGGCCCTTCCGTCTGCATGAAAGCGTGTTTCCTCTCAGGTAGCATAATCACTCAGAGTATACAGGAAAGATGCTTAGCTGTCACCTTTATAAAACGATTGAAGCTAGTATCTTTCATACAGAATTGCCACCACTCAGCTCAACTGGAAAAGGAACTATAATGCATCCTTAAGTGACACTAAACGCTGTTGCAGAGCGAAAATGGCTGCCTGAGTTCGGTCGGCGAGATGCAGTTTCGATAAGATGTTGGAAACATGCGTTTTGACCGTTCCTTCACCAATTGTTAGTTCATTTGCGATCTCGTAATTTGAGCGTCCATGAGCAATACGGATTAATACTTCAAGTTCGCGCGGCGTGAGTTCTTGAAGCGGTGTCTGCCGTTGCATGTCTCTCAGGAGCCGGTTAGCCACCATTGGAGAAAGTGTAGCTTCGCCACGTGAAGCAGCGCGGACCGCCTCGACGAGTGCTTCTGGACTAGTATCCTTTAATAGATACGACAATGCTCCTGCCTTAATTGCACTGAATATCTGCTCATCTTCAGAAAATGAGGTAAGAATAATGATTTGTGCGTGAGGCGTGTGCTGTTTTATCTCGCGCACCGCCGTGATACCACCCATTTTCGGCATAATCAGGTCAAGCAACACCACATCAGGCAAAAGGTCAGCAACGAGAGCGACTCCTTGCACACCATCCTTGCTCTCGCCCACAACCTCCATATCTATTTGCTTCTCTAGCAGAAAACGAATTCCTTGCCTGACGACAGCATGATCGTCGACGATGACAATGCGAATCATACGCTTTACTCCCGTGG
>CAXTUE010000483.1:0-3997 GCA_964247355.1 uncultured Ktedonobacteraceae bacterium
ATCATAGGCGTCCAATTGCCGATATCGGTCTACCCAACGCCAATCGAGTTGATAGTGAGACGAAAGTCTCGTCTGTCGCCATTGTTCAATTTCTCTAAGCGCATCTTTCGCATACATAGAATAACTTCTCCTTCTGGAAGGAATATTGGGAAGAGCATCTCGAAGTAGTTTTTCTGCTTGGACTACTCGCCCTAAACTGAGGTATAAACGTCCTCGATTAACAACAAAAACCCATCGTTCTTCTTGTGAAGAGGTATGTCCAGTAAGAGCAAGCCGCTCAACTTCGGCAATGGCCTTCTCGTCAAAAAGAAGAGCTTCCTGGAAACGCCCTAATTCGACAAGAATTTCTGATTTCTGACCGTAAGAAGCTGCAAGCCCATCAAACTCAACATACCCTTGCTCCTTGAATGTAATGCCTTGTTCTACAAAGGTGAGAGCTTCCTCGTATCGCTTCACTCGAGTGAGATGATATGCGAGATTATTAGAAATGCGAGCAAGTCGTTTCTTCAGACGATTTCTTTTGAGAGGTGATGGTACTTTATAATCAGTAAGGATGAGGGAACATTGCCTATACAGAGCAATTGCTTGCTCCTGATAATTCCTAGCATTCTCCTCGTATCCCTGTTCCTGGGCGTATTCACTCCATTTTCCAAAGAACCATGCTTGTTTCTCAAGAAGGGATATTTGTAATTCCTCATCTTGCGCAAACAGTTCATGCAGTCGATAGACGCAATCACTTAGCAGCACTTCTGCTTCATGAAAAGATGCTTCATCGATGAAATCTGAGATAAGCTGAAACGTCACATGTATTTGTGTTGATGGCTGGAAAGGTACACTCCCAGCAAGAATACGTTTATGAATATAGTGATAGTCTGAAGATTGTTGCGTCGTATCAACACGCTTTCCAAGAAATGGTGGGAGAAAATTACGTAGTATGAGTGCTCCACACGTATTTGTTTCCGTCTTATGCCAATTGAAACTTTGCAGTGTGCTTTCTGCCAATTGAGCTAGGCGCGGAGCATATCCCAGGTTAAAACAGAGCCATCCATAGCGAATGAGCAATTCTGCAGCCTCTAGTAACTGATGATATGTCAAGAGCAGAGCAGTTAGCTCAGTCATCAGCCTCCCCTCTTCCTGCTCATGAAATGTTTCTTCACATTTCCATGCTTGATACGCTCGTAGCAGCATTTCCTCATGTTGGGAGACCTGCTCCGACGACAGTCGTCTATATGTTGCCGCCGCTACCATTGGTAAGAGCTGAGCACGATCAGGATAGGCGACAAGCACTGATGCTCGGCGCAGTTCTTTGAGGGGACGCGAGCCTTGTGGACAGAGCACTTGCAAAGCAGGTTTGGCAAGCGGAAGTGTCGCAACAGAGAGTGTTTGCAATAACGCATTCGCCTCAGGTGAAAGCAGTTGGGTTGAGATGATACGGTCCAGGAACGGAGCCAGTTCGTCAGCGACAGGACCGCCGAAGAGGTGCGGTTCCTGCAAGAGTCGGTGGATAGCATCGATCATAGTGCGCTGACTCTCGCGTTCGTTGTCTTGGATTAACGAGGTAAACTCTTCCCAATCATCGGCAAACAAGGGTTGCTTGACGAGTGCTGCCACCCATTCCAGACAGAGCGGAATGCCGCCTGTTCTCGCGTAGATGTCGTGTAAGAGCGAGATGGGGACCTGTTCAAGTCCCAAATGTTGTAAGACGAGGACGCCTTTTTCAATGGAGAGCGGAGGCAAGGAAAGTTCCGCGACAAAGGATTGTTCCCCTTCATACCATCCCGGCCATTGTTTGGTGGCAATGACGAGCGTGGTCAAGTGCTTACTACGAAGAAATTTGGTGAGAAAGCGCTCCCAGCAGGCGGTAAGTTGTCCCGACTCTTGCAACATACATTCACAGTGATCCAGCAGAATGACGGTTGGACGCGCTCCCTTCTCAAGCTGCTCCAAGACCTGTCGGGTGCGCTCGTCCCACGAAAGCAGTGCAGTTTGTGGTTGGACAATGCCATACTCGGTCATGAGTGTACCGAGAAACACCTCGAAGGCTTCTTCTGGTCCGCTAGTTCGTTCAAGCGAACGAAAATCACACAGGATGACTCGATAGGAAGTCAGGCGTTGCCGGAAGAGGTAGGTTGCTAGCCAGTTCAGTTCAGAGGACTTGCCAATGCCTGCTGGCCCTCGAATGACCACCAGTTTTTTCGGCTCGTTTGCCGTGAGCAACGACAACAGATGTTCCTGCCAGTCCTCTCGCCCAATGAGATGACTAGTTTCGGCAAGCAAGGGACGATGAGGCACAGACGATTGCTGGAGTGATTGTTCAGCACCCCCCCTTGAAGCAGTGCCATCCAGACGCGCGAGTTGATAGCGCAGTTCCGCCCATTCACTATCGGAATGTTTGTCCCGATGCGTTTTCTTCTTTTCAATTTGGGTGCGCGCAAAGTCGAGGAATTGCTGCCGAGCCTCGACGGTGAAGGAAATGCCGGCTAGCTGAAAGGCACGATAGATAGCGTAGAGTTGGTCAAAGCGCGGGGGGAGTTCGCCGTTCTCTAAGCGGGTATAGCTGGTGCGGGACCAGCCCTGTAGAAGTGCAACAATTGTGGTCTGTCGCACTTGCTTGCTCACTCGTAAGACTTTGAGCAACGTTCCAAAGTCGTGTCCGTAGTCGCTTTCCTGCACAAACGCCTTTTGCCGTTCTTTCATCGCTGTCACCCACCGTCCTTATCTTCACGAATTTTGTGCTTGCACCTGCTTGTCTCCCGCCTCACCTGCACCTCGGAATACATGCAAAGTATAGCATAGAGTTCGGCGTATAGCTCGCACTTTAGTGCGAGTTGTTGTGCATGTTCTCCTGCTACACTCAAAAAGTGTTGTGTAGTCTTGCTAGTCCCAGCGCGAACGGAGCAGCGCATGCAACACGATTTGTGAGAAAGGCATCATGCAGTATGTACACCCAATTTTCCAACGAATGCCAAAGAGAACAGACATACGACACATTCCACACGCGAGAGAACATTCTCTCATCGCAACGTCCCTTTATCGTCTGTGTGGATGACTCGCCGACCGTCAGAAAGATACTGGAGACCTGTCTACGTCGGGAAGGCTTCACCGTATCCAGCTTTGCCGATGGCGTCGTGATGTTGCGCTGGCTCATAGGACCAGAGGGGCGTGTTCCTGATCTGGTCATTCTGGATGTCACTCTTCCAAAGATTGATGGCTACGAAGTTGCACGGCGCCTCAAAGCGCACCCACACTGTGCGAAGGGGAGGATTGTCATGCTCTCTCGGCGTGATAGAGTGATTGATCGGCTCAAAGGACGTCTGGCCGGAGCATCCGTCTATCTCACGAAACCATTCAAGACGCAAGAACTTGTCGCAGTGGTCAAGGCGCAGCTTGGCATTGCTCCTAGCGATGAACACGATACCTCAGTTGCATGCTCAATGCCAGGAGAACAACAAGAGAAGCTATATCGCGTTGACAACGGAAGAGGAGTCAGAGGATGACACGAAAGATTCATCACTTAGTCGCAGCCAGTGATGGCAAACGCTATACCGAGTTGACAAGCGTGTATGCGGAAACGTATGAGCAAGCCCTTCAAGAGGCGCAGGAATGGCACAAGGACTACCAGCATTTACCTCTGCTGACAGTCAAAGCGCAACCACAGGGGTTGCAAGCCGGGTTTTGTCGTCTGCCAGGGGTCGTTGAAGAGACGATGGTCACGCGCTGGCATATTAAAGAGGTGCTCAAGGAGCGAGGGCTATCCATGAGACAAGCTGCCGTCCTCGCAGATTTGCCCTACTCAACGATCTACGCCTTCTGTCATCCCCCTTTCTCTGACACACTTTCTCCACGGTTGAAGCAACTTGCAGACGCGCTTGCCCTCCCACTCTCACAGATGAGCGAAACGGTGCCAGTGATGACAGAAGTCTCCAAGCATCAGAAGTGCGTCACGAGGGAAACATCATGAGGCTTGTTCCTCTCCAAACTAATCCATTCTGGATAC
>CAXTUE010000484.1:0-3986 GCA_964247355.1 uncultured Ktedonobacteraceae bacterium
ATGAGGAGCAGTGATAAAGAGGCAGGTTACGCTTTAGGCATTGTAAGCGTTAACGATGATAGAGTTGTAGCATTGCTAAAACCTCCTTGCATCTACATTGTATCATGTTGTTGAATATTTTTTGCAATGTAAGGTAAGGAAGAAGTTATGAAGCGAATTTGTGTTTACGCTGGCTCCAACTTTGGAGTTCGGCAGGAGTATCAGGAGGCGACACGGGCATTGGGGGAGGAACTTGTTAAGCGGAGTTTGGGGTTAGTTTATGGTGGAGGGCATGTTGGGCTAATGGGTGTGCTTGCCGATGCTGTGATGGAAGGGAATGGAGAGGTGATTGGTGTGATGCCGGCTGCCCTGTTCCCAAGAGAAGTTGTACATAGGAACGTGACCCAGTTCTATGAAGTGGGCAGCATGCACGAGCGTAAAGCGATGATGGCGGAGTTGGCGGATGGCTTTATCGCGCTTCCCGGCGGCTTTGGCACCTACGACGAACTCTTTGAAATGATCACATGGTCACAAATCGGCTTGCATAGTAAGCCAGTTGGCTTACTGAATGTAGGGGGCTATTTTGAGCCTTTGCTTGCACTGGTGAAACACTCGTCAGACGAAGGGTTTATTTCGCCGAAGCATGCAAGCCTCATTTTGCAGAAAGAGACGCCCGCAGCACTTTTAGAGAGTTTCGCCGCTTACGTGCCAACAACTAAGCAAGGAAAATGGACGGAGTTGCCTCACCCATAAGCGACTCCTTCTATGCGAGCACGACAGAGTGATTGAGCACATAGGCAATGAATTGCCTATACCGGCTATACTGTGGAAAGCTTGACATTCAAAGCCAGCGACGTACGTGTTGCTTGTAGGCAAGATACTGTAGGCCGAACTTGCGCTCGAGATAGCGTTCCTCGCGTTGGATAACGCCGAAGTTCATTAGGCCAAGTACAATCGGGAGGATGAGCATGGGCCATAAAGAATTTACGAGCAGCATAATACCTGTGTAGAGTAGCGTCATGCCAAGATAGAGAGGATTGCGTGTAAAACGAAATGGACCCTCAGTGACGATAGCGTGTGCTGGCTGTGTTGGATTTATATTGGTGTTGGCGCGGCGCATCTGTTGAAATCCTGTGAGGCCAACTGTTAAGCCTAAACCAACGCTAGCACTACCTAATGCTACCTCGATGCCTCGGGCGTTGCGTGGAAGATACTTGAGCGGTACAAGACGATGAAGCAGAAGGCCAAGTGCTAGACCTCCCATGTAGATGAGTGGTGGTGGCGCAATGACGCCGGGGTTATCCTGTGTGTTTTCGTTCATGTTTTTTACTCCAATTGCTTTAAAGTATGATTGTAGAATGTATTTCTAAGTAAGACTCTACTCTGCAATAGCTAATGTCAACCGCAACGAAACCCTAAGCAAATGTATCGCCCATCCTTCCAAAAATTAGAAACCACTTAGTATACTTTATGCGTATTACAAAGAAGCCACCCAATATACTTGCTATAGAGCCATCTATGACAGCATTGTTGCTTGTATAACGTCACTTGTACTTAGAAAACAGAATAAGCGAATGCGGGACTCCTCAATTCATGAAAGGACATGGAGATGGCAACGACTCAGGGCAGTGCTTCCAATGAGGTGAACCCTTCAAGGGATACGCATCATCCGGCAGTGTATGGCATAGCAGCGATTGCGGCATTAGGGGGACTGCTCTTTGGTTATGATACAGGTGTGATATCGGGCGCGGAACTCTTTTTGAAAAAGGACTTCGCACTCAACTCGTTCACTGAAGAGGTAGCGGTCAGTTCGATTCTTGTTGGCACGATTATTGGTGCTGCTGTTGGTGGAAGGTTGAGCGATGCAGTAGGACGAAAAAAGACGCTTATCGCGATGGCAATTGTTTTTGCTGTGGGTGCTATTCTTACTGCATTGATGCCAAATTTATGGTTGTTTATTGCGTGTCGTATTATCGTAGGCTTCGCAGTCGGCGTGGCCTCATTTGTGGCACCGATGTATATCGCGGAAATGGCACCGCCAAAGTTGCGCGGTGGACTTGTGACGTTTAACCAGCTTGCCGTAACGATTGGTATCGCGGTCTCTTATTGGATCGATCTTGGCATTGCGAATGCGAATTGGGGTTGGCGTCCGATGTTCGCGGTGGCGGCAGTTCCAGGTATAGGCTTGCTGGTCGGTATGTTCTTTCTATCGGAAACGCCGCGCTGGTTAGCGGGACGAGATCGTTGGGATGAGGCGGAGAAGGCTCTAAACTATCTTGCGCCAGAGGATAAAAAGAACGAGCTAAAGTCAATCCGCTCGGCTGTGAAAGATGGCAGTGCGCCCTCGATTCGTACGTTTATTCGGACTGGCCTGTCGATGGCACTTGTGGTGGGCGTTGGATTGGCACTATTGCAGCAGTTTGTGGGCATCAATACGGTCATCTACTATGCGCCAACCATCTTTGGCTATGCGGGCTTCAAGTCGGCTTCGGGCGCGATTTTGGCGACGAGTGTTGTGGGCGTAGTGAACGTGCTTGGAACGATTGCCGCTATTCTGTTATTGGACCGTGTGGGACGACGACCATTGTTGCTGATTGGTTGTGTGGGTATGGCGGCCTCGCTTGTGGCAATGGGTATCATCTTTTTGATAGGACCCAATAAAATCGGTGTACTGATTCTGATTGCCCTGCTCGTCTACATCGTCTCTTTCGCGATTGGTATGGGGCCAGTATTCTGGCTGTTAAGTTCGGAGTTGTTTCCAACACGTTTACGCGGCACAGGTGGCAGCATTTCGACGGTGGCGAACTGGGGGGGGAATCTGCTCATAAGTATTACGTTCCTTTCGTTGATTGATCTGATTGGCAAGCCGTTTACGTTCTGGCTCTACGCTTTGCTTGCGGTTGGCGCGTTTGTCTTCTGCTGGTTCCTTGTGCCTGAGACAAATGGACGGAACCTTGAGAAGATCGAAGACTACTGGAAAAATGGACGCAAATGGGAGAATGTAGGAGAGGAGGGATAGGACATGCAAGAAGGCGATAAAGGTCGCTGGGTGCTTGTCGCGGCATGGTTTGGCACAATCGCGTTTCTAGGTGTGTTGAAGCGTGTACTGGAGAAGCAAAGAGAAGGATAAAAAGAAACATGAGCATGCTCTATGACTGGTGCACAGCACCAGTCATAGAGCATGCTCATGTTTCTTTTTATAGAAAGGATAGACGTTTGTGTGATTACCATCATTACTAATATTACCTCATTACCTACATATGCTGAGGAAGCGTGAACACTGGAGAATGAGAAGCATCATTACCATCATTACCGATATTACTGATTTTTGTAGCGGATACTGTTAGAGAAGGTCGAGAATAGAGGCTAGTCCACCGTTTACAAGGAAAAGTGTACCTGAAAATAGGGGGAAAAGCAAGAGCTATTTTGTATTTTCTGACGTTTGGAACGTTTATAGTAGAATAGAACTTCTGTAAAATGTTACACATTTTTTATTAGAAAAACCTACGAGAGAATAGTATGGACACAATTTTTTCATTGATAGCATCCGCGATCAGCAGTTCGCTGACAATCATCATTCCTAATCGAGGGCGTAAGGGGGATAGGAATAATCCACAGAATATTGTAGACGAGAATGCACTTCTAAGAAGTCGTCTGGCAGAAGCCGAGAGCCGCAACCGAGAGCAAGAGGAGCGTATCGCTTTGTTGGAGAAACAGATTGGGGAGATACAGGAGAGATCGAGATGAGAAGACGTATAAGTACGGAACAAAAGCTCTCCTCAATGTTCAGCTTGTTGGGAAGTGTGTGTGCATTCGGAATGATAAGATTTAAGAAGTTTGGACTTGCTTTTTTTGTGAGTATGATGGCTTGTCAGTTGGCAGGGTTGTACTTTGCGATACGTGCTTATAATCGGCAGAGACGGTAGTCGTAAAAAGATAAGAAAAGGCAGAGTTTACGAAAGTTTTGAAAAATGTGTGAGTTACTTGAAGTAAGTGCAGGTAAGACT
>CAXTUE010000485.1:0-3972 GCA_964247355.1 uncultured Ktedonobacteraceae bacterium
CCCGTCGAACGCGCTCTGTACTACGCTGCCAGAATGCGTCTTCCCAGCGACTATACCAGCGAGCAGATCAACCAGCGTATCAACGAAGTGCTCGAAGACGTTGAGATGACGGGCCGTCGAAAACTGATCGTCAAAAAGCTCTCCGGTGGACAGCGCAAACGCGTCTCTATCGCGCTAGAACTCCTCGCCAATCCAGGTATATTTTTCCTGGACGAACCTACTTCCGGTCTCGATCCCGGCCTGGACCGCAAAATGATGCTCCTGCTACGCAAACTTGCCGATGCCGGTCATACCATCGTGCTGGTGACTCACGCGACAAACAATATCAAATTCTGCGATTATGTCTGCTTCCTGGGCCAAAATGGACGCCTGACCTACTTTGGACCCCCAGACGGTGCCATGACGTACTTCAATAAGGCCGATTTCGCCGAAATTTACAGCAGTCTGGAGCCTACCGAAGAGAACCCGAATATTCCAGAGGAGGCCGAAACACGCTACAAGACCTCGCAGGAATATAGACAATACATCACAGAGCCACTACGAGTCGCAGGCCAGAACCCTGAGCCAAAGACAGCCGCAGGCAAAGCTCCCAAACGCACCAAACGCAGCAATCCGTTTAAACAGTTCGTGCTCCTCGCTCAACGCAATCTTGAATTGCTTGTAAATGACCGCAGCAACTTGATTATTTTGCTCCTGCAAGCACCTCTTATCGCGCTCCTACTGATGTTGCTGGTACGCTTCGAGGTAGGTACAGGCGTCTTTGACTCGGCGAACGTTGTGCAATGCTTCCCACAGATTGTACAAAGCACGGTTATTACAAATAAGCAAAATCCAGATGTCAACAATCAGCCACTGGGTCTCGCCGGTATCAAGGACAAGACGAAAGCCATCGACTGCGGACGCGTACTGGCCTTTCTGAATTCAGACCCGAACGGCATAGCCTATGCACAGGCCAAAGGCGGCAGCACGAAGGCGTTGCAGGACTTTGTTACAACGGGTAACGGCATCAATGCACAACGCGCGCTCTTCATTATTGCCTTTGTAGCAGTGCTCTTTGGTTGTATTAATGGCACACGCGAGATTGTCAAAGAAGCCTCCATCTATCAACGTGAGCGCACTGTTAACCTCGGTATCGTTCCCTACATCATCTCGAAAATCCTGGTGCTGGGTCTCTTCGCGATATTCCAGAGCGCGGCCTTGCTGCTCATTGTACAGCTATTTGAGCCGCTTCATCAAGGTATACTCTTCAATCCAATAGTGGAAACATATATCACGCTGCTCCTCACCGCCTTCGCAGGTTTGATGGTGGGTCTGACAGCTTCTGCCTTTGCTGAGAATGAAGATAGCGCGAATAGCCTGTTACCATTCTTACTCATTCCACAGGTCGTCTTTGCCGGTGTTGAAATACCGCTAAAAGACCCCATCCTGCAAAGCATCGGCGTCATTTTCCCCACACGCTGGGCAATGGCCGCTCTCGGCTCAACACTTGGCTTGCATGGCGACCACCTGGGCAATGACAAGCTCCTTGGCGACAGCTTGACATATCACAGCACACTCTACTCTATATTTACTCATAATGAGGCGGCGCAACGTCTGTTACTCTCATGGGGCGCACTTGGCGTCATCATTATTGTCCTCGCCATCGCGATGGGTATTGCACTTAAACGTAAAGATATTCGTGCATAGAGGGTGGAAGTAGCTTGTACACTCGACATGCATTAAGCAAGGACTACCCTAGCTTCTAAAATCATAATTGTAGCAGTTTGAGAGGTAAAACGCATGCAGAGACAAGCTCGACGAGTGGTTATCACAGGTCTTGGTGTCGTCGCGCCAAATGGTATCGGCAAAAAGCAGTTTTGGGATGCCTCAATCGCAGGACGCTCCGGCATTCGGCAAGTGACACGCTTCGACGCGAGTCGCTTGCCTACCCGTATCGCTGGCGAAGTACCCGACTTCGACGCACAGGCCCTGGGCCTTACGCAGATCGAGGCAACTTATATGGACCGTGGCACCCAGTTCGCTCTCGCTGCCGCAAATCTCGCCCTGGAGGATGCGGAGGTTACACACCTTACCACGGATGAACGAGATCGCTTCGGCGTCTATGTGGGAACCGCTATGGCCTCTGCACACGAGGGCGAGAAGCTATGGTCACAACTCACAGATAACGGCACTCACGCACCACGCACAGCCCAAAAGGATGATTTTATCCCCGCAACTCTGCTGATGCCTCACGCATCCGCAGCCTCTATCAGCAATCATCATAAGTTGCATGGTCCCTGTACCGTCATTGCGACAGGATGCTCCGCAGGTGCCGATGCCATTGGACAGGCATATTGGCTAATCGAAGAGGGGCGGGCAGATTGTATGTTGGCGGGCGGCTCGGACTCCGCTATCTGCTTTGCCGGCATCAACGTCTTCTCTATCATTGGTGCGGTGAGTACCCGTAATGATGAGCCGGAGAAAGCATCACGCCCTTATGATAAAGAGCGCGATGGTTTTGTGATGGCCGAGGGCGCGGGCATCCTGCTTCTGGAAGAGCGCGAACACGCCCTCGCTCGTAATGCGCATATCTATGCTGAAATTATTAATTTCACCTCAAACAGTAATGCCTACCACATGACCGCACTACCGGAAGATGGTATGCCATTACAAGAACTACTGCGCCAGACACTACAGGATGCTTGTATCACACAGGAACAAATAGGCTATATCAACTCACACGGCAGTTCAACACCAGCAAATGAAGCGGCAGAAACAGCAGCATATAAAGCAGTCTTTGGGAGCCATGCCTATCGCATTCCTATTAGCGCAACAAAGTCGATGATTGGCCATACCCAGGGGGCTGCAAGCGCGATTGAAGCTGTTGTGACCGCACTCGCCATCGAACATCAACTTCTTCCACCAACCATCAATCAAGAGCATCCTGATCCAGAATGTGATCTTGATTATGTTCCTAATCATGCGCGTTCTGCCTCTGTAGATATCGCGCTTACTCACTCTAGCGGCTTTGGTGGTGTGAATACCGCCCTCGTATTGGCGCATCCGCAGTGGCACAGTAATATTGTATCGTAACGCACTTGTGTAATCGTTCTTTGCACTGACTATAGGACAAAATCATGGTATATCGAACAAACACTCCCTCAGGAGCGCGCCGTGTCGTCATCACGGGCATAGGTGCCGTAGCTCCAAATGGTATCGGCAAAGAAAGATTCTGGGACGCAACGAGCAGTGGTGTCTCTGGCATACAACCCATTCTGCGTTTCCCTGTTGACGATTTACCCTTGAAAGTCGCAGGACAAGTGCTGAATTTTACGGCAACCGACTTCATTGAACGCAAGCTAGCAAAGCGCACCGACCGGGGAACACACTTCGTTCTGGCTGCTGTACAGGAAGCCCTACATGATGCACAGCTTGTTGTCGCGGAAGAAAATTCACGCCGTGTCGGTGCAGTAATCGCCAACACGCTTGGTGGCGTGGAATACATTCTTGAGCAAATCCGCTCCTTGTACGTCCGAGGTCCACGTGCAATGAGCGCGTACTCCGCGATTGCATGGCTTCAGGTAGCTAATGTAGGACAGACCTCTATCCAGTATGGCATTCAAGGCTATTGTAAAACACCGATCAACGATACAATTGGCAGTCTCGATGCGCTCGGTATGGCCTATAATGCGATACAAAGAAATGCCGCCGATGTCATTATTACCGGCGGCTGCGAAGCAATGATTCACCCGTTCATCTTAACGGTACTGGCCCATAGTGAGCAGTATCATGTCGGTGACGATGTTCACGCCTATCGTCCCTTTGACCAGCGCGCTACTGGACTCCTACTAGCCGAGGGCGCGGGCATCTGTATCCTCGAAGAATATGAGCATGCACGTCAACGCGGTGCCACTATATACGGTGAAATCGTCGGCTATGCACAAACGAACGATGCACACGGCTTCTTAGCACCCTCCTCCGATGGCACACAAT
>CAXTUE010000486.1:0-3689 GCA_964247355.1 uncultured Ktedonobacteraceae bacterium
ACAATGCCGCTCGCGGGCTGGCGTTGGCGACCATTGACCTGTACAATCGCGGGACTAATATGTTCAACAGCGTCCGCCATCTGATTTGAGAGGGAGCGCAGTGTGTTTGGAGAGGAGGTAGTTGTCTGTTCCATCATTTTTCCTTTGTGTATCTCTATCTGGGCTATCTGCCCCTTGCGCTCTACTATACTCGCTACAGAGGGTAGTGGCATCAGTCATTTGGCTAGTTTGGTACCTGGAAAAATGGCGAGGCTATGTATTTTGTTTTCCGTATGCAATTTCTTATAGTCTTTATTGCGTGAAGTAGCATATGTTACAGTATCGCTTACGCTTCCTGCTAACCATAACCAGTGTAGAAGAGAAGGGGGAAGGGGGATACATGCGCTCAATAGTCTTACCAGATATTTTTACAAAAAGGAAAGAAATAAAGTGACGGCGACACAAGATTGTACAGAGATCGAGCAGACAAACATGCAACTTTTAGGACCAGCAAAATTTTATCAATGGCTTGTATCCAAATGATCCGCAGCGCACTGATGTACAAAGCGCAGTGGAAATCCAGCAAGGTGAAGTCGCGTTAAAAATTGTCAGCAAGCCAAGGGTCGGCACAACATATAGTAGAGGACGCAATATCTTGACATGTTCTCAGAAGACATGATATGCTGTAGCAACCCCACAGAAGTAGGAGTTCTGTGGGGTTGCTACAGCATATTTATTTTTCGAGGACCAGCCAGATGCCATCACAACATAAACCAAAGAAGAATGCGTCGCTTATTGTTTCTACGAACACGGAGCTTGAGCATTTCTACGATGACTCGTTGCACCATGCAGGAATCGCGGCTGATCACGCGTATCGTCCCCACATGTTCGCAGATTACCAGTTGAGAAAATCCGAGGCCACGCGCCAAGCACATCTGAACGATCTCAACCTGTTTGCGCGCTATCTTGCTTCATGTGGAATTCAGCGGTCTGGCGAAGCTCTCTATAGCGACCCACAGGCATGGCACGGGATGAACTATGCCCTGCTAGAAGGTTTTCGTGCATGGCTCTATTACCAGCAACCCGCGCAAGGAGACGGCAAAAAGCACGGCTTTACTATCAGTTCAGTAAAGCGTCGCCTGTCCACGGTACGTACCTATAGCCAGCTTGCCTATAAAAGTGGTGTGTTGAGCACGGAAGAATATCAGCGTATACAACTGGTACAGGGTGACGCACATGGCGATGGAGTCAACATAGACCAGCACCGGCGTGAAATGAACATCACTCCGCATATTGTAGAGCGCAAGAACGCCAAAACTGTTGTCAGGCGTACGCAAGCCTCTCAGCTCAAAAAGACAACTTCACGCCATGAAAGCGCACGTGTTCACGATCAGCTTCTACAGGAGCGCGATGAGTTGCTCATGTGTTTACTTATTGAGCACGGGCTGCGTGTAAGTGAGATAGTCAATCTCAACGCGTCAAGTATCAACCTGGAAGAAATGACACTTGTGGTGAAACGCTCGAAGAATTACAGCGAAGGAACACTACGTCTCATGCCAGGGACGTGTGCTGCAGCAACGCGCTATCTTCCGCTCTTGAATGACTATAAGACAACCCTCTTCCCTACTGATGACAACGAACTGCTTGACTCCCCCCTCTTCTACGGCTATGAGGGCCAACGTATCACCCGTTTCGGAATTTATGACCGTGTACGAGAGTTAGGCACACAGGTTGGCATCAAGAATTTGTCTCCTCACGTTCTGCGGAACTACTGGGTGCAGGATGCATTTCGGCATAAAGATAACAGTCTTGACATGATTCAGCAGTATGGTGGCTGGAAAAGCGCAATTATGCCACTCTACTATGCACAACAGCATCGCCCTCTGACTGAGAATTTCAAAGTGAGTGAATGACCAGTATATGCGAACACCAGGAAGGTGTGGTATAGTAGTATCTGACTTGGCATCCAAACATTCCCTCCCCTTATTCGTGAGACTGGGAAAAAACAATCTCCACTTTTGTGTGCCAATTCCATCTCCTCACATGGTTTGGAGGCTCTGAATCAGTATGGATTCTTTACAGGACACGTGGCAGAAGCTACGTCCTCTTCTCGCTGCCTATTTTATAGATGACGAACAACGCACCACCTTTTTGACTCGACTTGAGGAACGTTTTTTTCCTCTCACGAACCTGCTGCAGAGCCTCTATGGTAATCGAGCCGATTTTGCTGAGCACCTCAAGCAAATAGTGGTCACTGCGGCAAAAGCATTTATTGCACGTCCACTAGAACTTCATACACTTGACGTAAGTCGCAGTCCCGTCTGGTTTCAAGATGAGCGAATGGTTGGCGGTATGTGCTACATTGATCTCTACGCCGATGATCTTCGCGGTATACGTTCGCGCATACCCTACTTCCAAGAACTGGGACTAACATATTTACATCTTATGCCTCTTTTTCTATCGCCAGTTCCTGATAATGATGGTGGGTATGCCGTTAGCAGCTTCCGAGAAGTACGCCCACAACTAGGAACGATGGAGGAGCTAAAAGAGCTTGCGACAGAGTTACGTACATACGGTATTAGCCTTGTGCTTGATATGGTGATGAATCATACCTCCGACGAACACGAGTGGGCCATGCGCGCCAAAGAGGGAGATAGTAATTATCAGAGCTACTATCTTATGTACCCTGATGAAACGCTACCCAAGCTGTACGAGCAAAACCTACGTGAGATTTTTCCTGAGCAGGCACCAGGGAACTTCACCTACGTGCCGGAAGTGCAGTGTTGGGTGTGGACGACCTTCCATCGCTACCAGTGGGACCTCAACTATGCCAATCCAGCAGTCTTTAATGCAATGCTGGACGAAATGCTCTTCCTTGCTAATCAAGGTGTGGAGGTACTTCGACTTGATGCGGTACCATTCCTGTGGAAACAAATAGGAACTAGTTGTGAGAACCTTCCTCAAGCCCACACACTTATAGAAGCGTTTAACCTGCTTTTTCAGGTAGCCGCTCCAGCCACTGTTTTTAAGGCCGAGGCAATTGTACATCCCGACGAGGTGGCCAAGTACATTGGAAAGGATGAGTGTGCTATCAGCTACAATCCATTACTGATGGTCTTACTGTGGGAGGCAATGGCAACTGGCTGGGCGCATTTACTCCAACATAGCATGATGAAACGCTTCAACATTCCCTCCAATGCCTCCTGGGTAAACTATACGCGCAGTCATGATGATATCGGCTGGGGTTTTGCAGATGAAGACTGTACCGAAGTTGGCATTGATGGCGGAATTCACCGTACCTTTCTGAACAGGTTTTACACAGGTCAGGCTGAAGGAAGTTTCGCGGTTGGCCTCCCCTTCGGCTACAATTCACAAAATGGTGATATGCGTATCTGTGGCACAACGGCTTCATTAGCAGGGCTGGAACAAGCCTTAAGTTGTGGAGATAGCTATGCTATTGATATTGCTATTCGGCGCATCCTTGCGATGATGAGCATTATCCTCACCGTTGGTGGCATTCCCCTTCTTTACCTGGGTGATGAAGTGGGGACGCTCAACGATTATAGCTATCGCCTCGACCCCGCCAAAATCGACGATAGTCGTTGGGTACATCGGCCTTATGCACACAAGCAAACGCGAGAACTACGCCATAATGCTGCATCTGTGCCTGGCCGTATCTTCAGCAACCTACAGCATATGATCGAACTACG
>CAXTUE010000486.1:3699-3964 GCA_964247355.1 uncultured Ktedonobacteraceae bacterium
CCAATCCTACCATCTGGCTCAACGGAAACAACCCGCATATCGTTCTATTTGTACGTCAACAAGGTACGCAAGCGGTCTATGTTGCAGCAAACTTTAGTGCTGACGCGCAAACACTTGATCTACGTCATTTTGTGGATGGTGAGCACGTGATAGACCTGCTGACAGAAACGTCGTATCAGCGGGATGGATTACCACTAACGCTTCCCCCTTACAGCATGGTTTGGTTGCATAATTCAGGGGAGAAACTTGTATAAGTATGTGATAG
>CAXTUE010000487.1:0-3960 GCA_964247355.1 uncultured Ktedonobacteraceae bacterium
CAATAAAGCAGACATGAAAACATTGGTACGGGTCTGATTCATCACACCCTGCGCCCTTATCGTACGTATATAAAAATGTAAAAAGTTAAAAATTTCTATCGAGGAGAAATACACAATGGAAAAGAAGAGACGTACATTTAGCACTGTAGAAATCGTGCTGCTTGGCTCACTTGTTGGCTCACTGATCCTATCATACATCCAGTCCTTGCAGGAAGGCAAAAAGTAAGTGCATTATGTGATTTAACGAAATAAGGTGGATATGTCGGAGGTAGGGACCGCATTCATCACGTCCATTTGGCAAGGTCAGAGGCCAGAAAGGCTGTTGATGAATGCGGTCCTTACCGTATCCAGGATATTTTGTGAAACACTATTATGCTGCAATCAATGGGCGCGATGACTCCACAACCTCTTTATAGCCGCGCACAAGACACTCCATTGCCTCAAACCATGAGCGGCGTTGCGCATCAGCAAGCGCGGCATCGCTCATCTCCTGCCGCTTTTGCGTATCTTGAATAAGTCGTTCGAGGCTCCTGCGATACTCAACTATCTGCTCGTCTTCCTGTATATGAGCGTCGCGCACAAGCAAGCCAGTTCGTTCATTCTCGACAAGATCGCACACGCCTTCCGCCACCAGCCCCACAACTGGTAAGCCAGACGCCATTGCCTCCAACACCACCTGTCCAAAAGTTTCCGTACGCGAAGGGAATGCGAATAGATCGGATGAGGCGTATGCGGTGGCAAGTGCTTCGCCTGCTAAATAGCCGGTGAAAGTGACTGGCAAACCTGCCAGTTCTTGCTGCATTTCAAGTGATGCTGGACCTTCACCCACAATTACAAGATGATTGTTGCTGTGGTCCATGTCGCGATATGCCTGTACGAGCAGACGTAGATTTTTCTCCCACGACACTCGTCCAACATACAGCAATACCGTCTTCTTACTGTCCTCTTCCCCAAGCCAGGAGGCGCGCAATGCTGAACTTCTGCGTTCGGGCTTGAAAATTGATGTATCGACGCCACGCGGCCAGATACGCAGGTGCTCAAAACCTTCTAGCCGTAACATGGCGGCGGTCGATGGCGAAGGACAAAATGTCAAAGCACATTGACTATGCACAAAACGATTGTAGGACCACATAGGACGGGTCAGCAACGAAAAGCCGAAGTGCTCGCAATACGCGGCGAGATTGGTATGATAGGACGACACAAGCGGAACATTGAAGAAACGGGCCGCCGCCAATCCCGTTGCACCCAGAATAACGGGATCGACGAGGTGAATGATATCGGGCTGGAATTCATCAAGCTTTCGCATAAACAACGGTCGGAAAAAATTGAACTTTAATTCGGGATAGAATGGAAACGGTAGACCAGCAGTACCAACAATTTCCGCTCCCGCATACTCTTCCATTCCACTGTCGGGGCCGAGCAACATCGCCTCGTGTCCAGTCGCTTGCAGGTGTTCCAGAAGTTTCGCAAGAGTGCGAGTTACGCCATCTAATTTAGGCAGGAAGTTTTCAGTAATAATAGCTATGCGCATACAACGAGTGCCTTTTTTCTCTCATCCATAAGGGATATAGTGTACGATATGCTCCACTATAATCCTAGCATCCTGTGATTAGAAGCGAGTTAAGTAACGCTTAGAATTCTGTAAAGCTATGACTAAGCGAAGGTTAAATAGTTCCTCTCGTTGATATTGGACACTATCTCTCCATCTTCGTCTAATTTAGTAGTTAAACAACAAGAAAATGAGGAAACACATGTTTAAGAAGACACAACTCTTTCCAAAGCCTTGTCCCGAATGTGGAGGACAGCGTGTAAGAACGACCCTTGAAATCAATACTACAGGCATCAATGCTACAGGCTTGGAGTGGTCCGTGCTACAACTGAAACAGCCAAAGCGTGTGATAGGACTAGGAGGATTGTTTTCAGGTCAATCGAACAAATCTGAAGTAGCTACTGTTTCCTGTACCAACTGTGGCTATACAGCACTCTACGCAACAGAACCTGGCAACCTTATACCTGATGAGGAGTAATTTACTTGACTATGGTATAGTGAACTAAAGGCTTGTAGAATGAATAGAAGGGAAGCAGCATATAATGAGTTACCAGTCTTCCATTTCAGTTGAGATATTAACCGATGAACAAGGACGTGCAGCCCTCTCCGAACTCAACACGCTTCTTATAGATAGCGTTGCGAGTGGAGCTTCTATTGGCTTTCTTCCTCCGCTCAGTGCAGAGGAAAGTAGTGCGTACTGGAACTCTGTGCTCGACAAGGTTGCACAACAGACAAGCATTCTCCTGATCGCACGTTATGCAGGTAACATTGTAGGCTCAGTACAGTTAGAGCTTGCGACCAAACCTAACGCACGACATAGAGCAGAAGTTCAGAAGTTGTTTGTATTACAAAGTCAACGTGGACAAGGCATTGGAAAACTTTTGATGCAAGCAATTGAGAAGGTCGCACAAAAGCACGAGCGAACGTTACTCGTTCTGGATACGCGACAAGGAGATGTTGCGGAGCGACTTTACCGAAAGCTGGGCTACATTGAAGTCGGTATCGTTCCTTTCTATGCGCGTAATGCTGAAGGTTCTTTAGATGCAACGGTCTTCTTTTACAAACTTCTGGCTTAAATCTTTTATACAAGGAAGCGATTTGATGATACAGCAGCGACATATTTCTCCCTGGTATCTCTTGCTGCTGCTTCTGACCTTCGCATTACAGGGTTGTCTCGGTGCCGGAGGTGATAGCGGCAGTAGTAGTACAGGCAATTTCAAAACGGTTCACCCTGACGCCAAACATACTATTGGCATCAATCAAGATACATTTCTGTTTCAAGGCACTCTATATTTCACGCAGGGTCGTACATTATTCGCGCTGGATGGCAAACGCGAGGTGCAGCAGGTCGCAAACAACAATGATATCCGCGACCCCGCGATTTCACCGAATGGCAAATGGATCGCCGCTATTCTGCGCTACAAAAACTACTCCGATCTCGTGTATAAGCCAGTACAGGGTGGCTCGTGGACAGTACTACGTAGCGGACAAGGAAAATTTTACCAGAGTGGCTCGTTTATTAAGAATACATACTACTGGTATGCCCAGCCGGTGTGGTCGGCAGATAGTACTACTCTCCTCTTCTTGAGCGATCTTGAGAAAGAGAACTGGTATAGCGCGACCGGGCAGGACGCACCAATGCTTGATTTGCAGGCGTTTGCGATTCCTCTGAGCAATCCAACAAGCAGACCACAGGATGTGGCTTATGCCGATTATGGCGATGGAGGCAACCGCGACCCGATGTACCGTCCGGGCCATCCAAACCAGATTGTGTATACCCATTATACCTATGACAAAACAGGTACAAAACAAGTCATTCAGTTATATCTGGAAGACGCCAATGCTATAGCCAACATTCCTGGCAAGTATCATCCTGGAGTTGAAGGCTCAGGCTACGACCCATCGGTTACGCTCACGCCAAATGATACGACGGTTCAGAATATACAGCCAGCGTTCGCGCCGGATGGCAATTCTCTAGCATACGTGCGCCGCGAGAGCAATGGTCAGATGAGCTTATATACAATGCCATTGCCAGCACAGGATGTAACAAGCAATCCGAACAACCCAATAATTGAGCAGCAGGCACTGGCAGCATATAAGCAATCGTCGCGCTTGTTGACACTACCATTTGTCGGGCAACCCATATGGTCGACTGATGGCAAACAAATAGCCTATCTGAGCTACGCAAACAGCGAATTCAATATCTGGCTTGCCTCGGTCACACGTGATAGCAAGACAGGCGCATACAAGCTGCAGGGCAGTCCTGTGCAAGTGACTTCTGGTGGTATTGATGGAGATTCGCGTCCGTTCTGGACGCCTTAGTTCATAGATGGTATACTCGCGACTGACACGATATATCATAACACTATGCTGGTTGTTTGAGGTGGAACGTTGAATCAATTCGGGGATAA
>CAXTUE010000488.1:0-3931 GCA_964247355.1 uncultured Ktedonobacteraceae bacterium
TTTGCCTTGTCGCTCGACACTCCGTTCCACCGTACTTGCCTCTTGTCTGGGAAGCGTTGCCACACTTCCACCACCGGAAATTGTAGCGGGAGCTTTCTCAAGGTCTCTGTACTTCTTATAGTCTTTAGCAAGTTTAGGTCGTAGTATGCCTACATGATAGGCACTCGTCGCCAGTAAGCCCGCCACAAGTAGTACCTTCACAATCAAAACGCGCCCGTATGTTGTTGAGAGGATTTGTGCCACTGAGTCCATGCGTGTTGTTGCGTTGAACGGGCCGCTTATACTCATGATGACAACACCCGCAATTGCTAGTGGCGAATAGCGGGGCAGTACTGAGAGCAGGGAACTGATACGCTGCTGTAACGGAACACGTGCAATGACAGGAAGATAAGTTGTTGCAATATACATCATGCCGCCAATCCATAGCGAGGCGGCTAGCAAGTGAAGCCAATCGGATAGTACAGCAAGTACAACAATGTTTTTGCTCACGGCTGCCGCATGACCGGAGAGTGTGAGCGCGATCAATAACGCGAGACCGAGTAACAGGTTGGTCCATGAAAAAACCTCTGCGAACATTTTTGTTTTGCGTTTCGCAAAAAGCGCATATGTGGTAACAAGTATCGCTATGATCAGGACGATCTGACGCATTATCCAATAGTGTCCAAATTGTCCACTACTAACAAGACCGGAGAGAATAGAAGGCGAAAATGCCTGTGCTAGTTGGCCTCCACTCAGGGATAAAGCCTGTCCAATGAGAACGCCGATGTCCGCGAAGAAAATGAGCAGCAAGGCTGGCAGCGAGAAGAGACGATCAAAGCGTTGCTCTGTACGTTGCAGAATGGCTTGTCGCTCTGTATCCTGCTCCTCAGTAAGTTGCAAGACCAAGACGCGCCAGAGTTGTGCGCCGACCCAGAAGACGGCACCCAGTTCGACCAGCGTTACTATAAGCAAGCTAAAGAGTGCAGGACCATCGAGTTGTCCTGACGCGCTTGTACTACCAAGCGAATCTTGTCCTGGAAGTACACCTGTAATTTTCTGTGTGCTGCCATCGGGATTAGCAACCGTAAAGATAAACGAGCCTGTCAACACATGGCCGTCGTTCGCTGATTGTGTGCGCCATATCACCACATATACAGCAGGCGGCAGATTCGGCGGCAGGTTCACATCCATCTCGGTCGCGTCGCTGGTCGAAACATGCGCGTTATTTAAATCGACACGCGTTCTATCACCATTGAGGACACGAGCAGTGCTATACGTTGAATTTAAAGACTCTGTAAACCACATACGTACCTGCGTCGGTACCGTAGTAAGCACCGCTCCCTTTGCTGGATCAGAGCGCAAGAGAATAGCGTGTGCTTCACTGACACTCGGAAAAAGGAATAGCAAGCAGAACGCAAGTGGCAGTGCCCTATAGAATACGCGTTGTAAAACGCGAATGTGCGATAGCTTTTTCATAAGATAATTTCCTGAACCTGATGCGCATTCGGTTGAGCGGGGGGTGATAAATCAGACCCGTACACCTAAAATGTTTCTCTCTAATAGTAGCATGATCTCCCAAATTGTGCATCAGGTCTTGTACGTATTTTCTCTCTATCATGCTTCCGACATGTTGAGATATAATAGGATGAATATGGAAGAAAGCACTGTCGACAATCTTGCGGAACTGGAAGCGTTGCTGGGTGTGAGGTTTGCTGACCGCTCATTATTGCTGCGAGCCGTAACGCATCATACCTGCTGTCCAGAGACCGCCATCCAAGACTCGTACGATACGCTTGAGTTTTTGGGCGATGCCATTATCAGCGCGCACGTCGTCGAATATATCTATCGCACCCGGCCAAGCGCGTCCGAAGGTGAAATGACGGCCCTGAAATCAGAGGTTGTCAGTCGGCGTGTCTTTGCACGTATCGGTCAAAGCCTCGGCCTCTTTCCATTCATTCGCGTCGATACCACAAATCTGCGTACCTTCAATGATCGATCACGCGACTCGCTGTGTGCCGACGTGTTGGAGTCGATTGTGGGTGCGATACAGATCGACCAGGGACCGGAGGTGGCACGAACTTTCATCGCCCGTGTCATATTTCCGATGGTTGAGGAGATAAGTCATCAAGCACTCGACACGAATCCAAAGGGACGCCTGCAGAAGATTGTGTTGCGCCGTTCTGGAACTCTGCCACGATATCGCGTACTAGAGCAAAGCGGACGGAACAATGACCGTGTGTTCGTTGTCGGCGTCTTCGAGCGCGACGCTTTGCTAGGCATGGGAACGGCGTCAAGCATTAAAGAAGCTGGAAGAGTGGCCGCCCACGATGCGCTCGACATCCTGGCGAGCAAAAACGAAACGTAGGGACCGTATTCATCACGTCCGTCTCGCCTATCAATTTGTTAAGACGGACGTGATGAATACGGTCCCTACATCCGGTGTATCCACATATCTCTGTCAATTAGTTGCTAAAAAGGATGTAAGATGTGACGGGTAATAAGACGTTGAACTGGTATGAGACTAGTTTATCCACACATGAACGGAAGGGGCGCGGTCATTTTTCTACACCACCTTCGCTCGTGAATGCGATCCTCGATGCCTGTGGCTACACCGCTGACGCACAGCTTGCTCGCCTTCGCATACTCGATCCTGCCTGTGGTAGCGGCAATTTTCTTGCGGGTGCCGCACAACGTCTGCTTGCCTCTGCACAACAGAGAGCAATGTCCCCTGCTCAGACATTCGCAATGCTGCAACGCAACCTCTGGGGCTTTGATCCCGATCCCGTTGCCTGTTTTTTAGCAGAAATGCAGCTATGCGCTGTACTTGAAGGGCAGCAGGGGATGGCACAGTATGTACGGGGCAAGTCGTGCTTACATATTCATCAAGCGGACGGCTTAGCGTTTCCGTGGGAGCAGGCGCAGCGCGAGTCGGTTGATCTCTTTCTTGCCAATCCACCATATCTAGCCGCGAAGAATACGGATTTGAGCAGCTATCGTTTCCTGCAGGAATTTGGACAGGCCGATAGCTATCTCTTCTTTTTGCGACTGGCCTTGCAGATTGTACGACCCGGTGGCTGGATTGGACTTGTGTTGCCCGACCCCGTGTTAGCTCGTGCGAATGCCGCTCGCGAACGACAACGCCTGTTGCAAGAGACGACAGTACATTTCCTCTGGCATCTCTCTAACGTCTTCCCCGCTTATGTTGGTGCCGTTGTGCTCATCGCGCAAAAACGACCTCCGGTGCGTGTCCATCAGATTGCGTGGACACGGCAAAAGTGGCACAAACACGAAGAAAAGGCTGTGCAAATTAATACTGTACAGTCCACATCATGCATATCGCAACAGCTTTTACGCGAGCAGGCAGGAGCGGAATTGCGTTACCTGCTCGGCGATGAGGCTGAAACGCTAGTAGAACGTCTACATGTCTGCATGACAAAAAGAAATAAAGACAACGTAATTACTTCTTTGGAAAACATCGTTTCTATACGACGCGGCGAAGAACTTGGCAAGAAGAATGAACTCCTTGTGAACAAGCCTCCTCTCCAGGAAGGGTGGCGTCCCTTGCTCTTAGGAGGCGTCGATGTGCGCCCGTATGCAATCCCGCAAGGAGAGTATTGGATAGAGGAGAAGGCACTTGGCAAGCCACTTGCTAGATATTCGGCATCAAAACTGCTTGTCGTTAAAAGTACGAATATCTTGCAGGCCGCGCTAGATATGCAAGGGCATGTCGCGCTACAAACGTTGTATTTGCTAAATGTGAATGATGATTCGCAAAACCTATTAATGGGACAAGGCGACCAGGACATTCCCCTTGCGGGTGCCCTGGTTTCGGCACCAGATCAACTCTCTTTTTTGTTAGCTCTCCTCAACTCGCGCCTCCTACAACGGTACGTCTATGTGTTGCACACTGCCTACAAGCTTGTGCAACCTCAGATAGAGCAACATGTATTAG
>CAXTUE010000489.1:0-544 GCA_964247355.1 uncultured Ktedonobacteraceae bacterium
CTACAGGTCTACGCTTTGGCAATGGGAATAAGCCCGATACGCAAGATTGTTTCTTTTTACAATGTGTTTTTATTTACGAAAGAAATGTCAAGGAGAAAAATAAAGCTATGAGTGATACTGATCGAGTTGATTATAACCAGCGCGTAATTGAGGAATTCCGTGCCAATGGAGGCAAGGTGGAGGGGTGGGCACCCTTAATCCTCCTCACGACCAGAGGGGCGAAATCGCGGCAAGAGCGTATCTATCCCTTAATGTCTCTCCCTTATGGTAGTACCTACCTTGCGGTTGCTTCCAAAGGAGGCGCACCCAAAAATCCACTGTGGTACAACAACGTATTTGCTCATCCCGATGTTACCGTTGAAGTTGGAAACGAAAAGTTTGCGGCAAACGCGAGACTACTACACGGTGCTGAGCGAGAAGCAGCCTTTAAGCAGGCGGTCTCGGTCTTTCCCAACTACGCCGACTATCAAAAGAAAACCGAGCGTGAAATCCCCGTCTTTCTGCTCGAACGCATATAGAGAAAAGGGGTTTACGGCGAAAAAGT
>CAXTUE010000489.1:554-3923 GCA_964247355.1 uncultured Ktedonobacteraceae bacterium
CCCCAGCGTCAAACCCCCGATTTTCTGCCCGACCGAATAAAGATAAACCGGGTCGCCCTATAAGATGGAGGCCTACCCGTTTTCTCTATATACCTAAATTATTCTGTTCGCCCCACACTCCTATCAATCTTGCCGCCATTCTGAATCAGGATTGCCCGTGCGCGTGACTTGCGGCTAATATTCTCACTATCAGGCAAGCGAACTGCGACCGCGTTACGTGTACTGGCAGGTGCTGGCACAACGCGAGGGGCGGGTGCATTCACCTTCGACATATCCTGTCCGATGTTGCCACGAACACGGGTACTACGTCGAAAGCCAGCCGTAGCCCCCACAATAATGCCAATCACAGCACCGACGCCTCCAATGATTAAATCGGTTGGTATCGTAAAGAACAGAATATGAATGACGAGCAGTAGCAAGAGAGCGATCAGAAAAACGCCGCCACCAAACACAATGCCCAACGCGATAGCCAGGAACAGAATCAGCGTCAAGCTCGGCTTGGGACGCTGTGTCTGTAGAAACACGTCGCGGCGATTGGTATTAGGACCATGTTCGCGGAACTGCCCTCCGCTTCCAGGCTGCACACGGAATATCTCTTCATCAGTAAAGCCAGCATTACGTAACTTCGCGCTCGCCGCCTCTGCTGTTGTTTCATCATTAAACACGGCCAACAAATCGTAGTCAGCGTTTTGTTGTTGTTGCATGGACATGAAAGAAAAGCTCCTCAATAGGTCTATCGTTGGTACTTTATATGCTTATTATACTACAATCGTCTATGCTTCTCTGGAGTCTGGCACAAAAATGCACATCGCTTCCAACACAGCCGCAATCTCATGCCGTATTCGCTCGTTCTTAGCGACCTCGGCCTGCACCTTTTCCCAGCCGTGCTTGATGGTGGAGTGGTCGCGTCCACCCAATTCTGTGCCTATTTGCAGGAAGGTGGCACCGGTCTCTTCTCGCATCATGTACATCGCGACCTGACGCGGCCACGCGATTTCGCGGTCGCGCGCATTGCCGGTCATGCGTTCGCGTTCGACATTGTAGTAGCGACACACGCCGTCCAGCACAGCCGACATCGAGAGACTTGTGGTACGTGTCGGAGACTTTGGCTCATGGTACAGATGCTCAAGAGCTTTGGCCGCAACTCCAACCGAGAGCGGTACACTGTGCAGCATGGCATACGCAATCACGCGATTGAGCGCGCCCTCAAGCTCGCGTACACTGTTGCACTCCGGTCGTGCGATATATTCAGTGACGGATGATGGCACAACGAAGTGCAACGAATCACATTTTGAGCGTAGAATTGCCATACGGTGTTCATATTCCGGCGGTTGCACATCCACCAGCAGTCCCCACTCGAAACGCGAACGCAGACGATCCTGTAGGCTACGAATGGCCTTTGGCGGTCGGTCACTGGTGACGACGATCTGTTTGTTGGCATTGTGCAGGAAATTGAAGGTATGGAAAAACTCTTCTTCCGTCGACTCTTTGCCCGCGATAAATTGGATATCGTCAACCAAAAGAATGTCAATCTGGCGATACTTGGCACGAAACTCCTCCGTCTTCTGATAACGGATCGCGTTGATGATCTCGTTGGTGAATTTCTCGGAGGTCACATACAACACATTCAAACCAGCAGACTCGCCGGAATGTCCAACCGCGTGTAGCATATGCGTTTTGCCTAAACCAACACCGCCATATAAGAAGAGCGGATTATACACATGCCCTGGATTCTCTGAAACCGCCTTAGAGGTCGCATACGCTAGCTGGTTCGATTTGCCAACGATAAAGGCGTCGAATGTATAGCGAGGATTAAGTAATCCTTCTGGTAGAGGCAACGTGACACTTGGTCCCGCATTCGCCCTTCTTCCTATATATACGCTTGGCTCTACCGGCTCGGCTGGCTCTTGATACTCACCATCTGCATACGATGCCTGTGGAGAGAATTGCGGCACCCTCTCGCTTTGTGCCGGAACATCGTCTTGAGCACTCCGGCGCGCGCTGGCGTAGGGCGTTGACATACCGAGTGAGTTCATGGCGGCGGCAGCCGCGACATCGGCGATGCGCTTCTCTCGTTGCGCGGCGGGGGGACGCCCTTTTCCTGGTCGATAGGGTCGTCTGCCTCTCGGCATCATGTCCGCCCCTTGCTCGTTTGGGTCTACCGTTTCTTTCGCAACCACAAACTGCACATCAACCGTGTCGCCTGTGACTTCCACGAGGATCGAGCGTATTGGGTCTAAAAAGCGATTCTCTAAGTGGGCCTTCGCAAAGGTCGTAGGGACGCGCACAACAAATACACCCTCTTGAAAAGAGTGTGCTGAGGTTCCTTGAAACCAGGTTGTAAATGCGGCAGGTGTTACCCTCGCCTGCAAACGTTCAATCGCCGTTTGCCATATCTGTTTTGCATTCACACACGCTCATCCCCTTAAAATAGTCTGCCACCCGCAATACACTTGCTACCAGAATCATAAAACGGCTTGTAGAGATAAAAAAAGCTCCCGTTCATTTTATTGGCGGAATGTAATAGTAGCACCAAATTAAAACCCTGTAAAGGGTTACTTTTGGCGTACATTATTTTTGGAAATACAATGATGCCACAAAGTACTACATAGCGGAGGTCCAACTTATCTTGCAAATGTCCGTTAGTTCTGTTAGAAAATATTAACGAAACCTATAACGGTTTGGTACGTTTGTAATAGTATCAATCAACAAAATATATATACTGGTGCTGTCGAAGGAGTCTTTTTATGCTTTCGGGTTTATATACACTACTATATACACGTAGAAAAAGTATTCTTATCCATCTTATGCTCTCTACTCTTCTTTTTGTGAGCTGCTGTCTTGTCGCATGTTCGGGTATTAATCTTGGTGGATCAGCCTCACCCACGACGACACAGGGAGTGACCGTAACCTCTGTGCCGCAGGTCGAATTGGCAAGCTTGCGCTGGTGTGGCAAGCCAATACTTGTATTTCGCGATGGTGGAGCGACGAAATCCAGTACTCCAACGAGGAGTGCTGGAACCACGACTCCCACTACAACATCTACTGCCACGGGAACACCTGCTGCAACGCCTGCTGCCACTCCTAAGACACTCACGGACTGGAAGCAAGTGGAGCCGAGTCTCGGCTTTACTGTCTTTCTGCCTGCGACCTTGCAACAAGGCTCTTGTCTGATTAGTGCATCCGCGACAATTCATGATGCCACTTTTGGCGGTATTTTCACCATTGCCTATGTCTTGCCCAACCATGATGCGTTCAGTTTGTCAGAGGCACCCCTTGCCTCACAAACGTCTACATTTCAGTGTAGCCCATCAAGCACAGCGACCGAGGGCAAAAGTAATACACCGACGCCAGGGCCAACTGCTGTAC
>CAXTUE010000490.1:0-3911 GCA_964247355.1 uncultured Ktedonobacteraceae bacterium
GTGCTCGGTGTGGCCGAACGAGATATGAGCACAACTCCCCCGACATACTACAATACTGTTCTGCTGATTGATCCAGGGGGCATCTACGGTACATACCGTAAACTTCATTTGACACATCACGACCGCCTATGGGCAAGTGCTGGCAACACAGGGCTTTCCACCTTCGACACACCCGCAGGTCGTATTGGTCTGGCAACAGGCTACGATGTCCTCTTTCCAGAAACGTTGCGCATTCTGGCCGGGCAAGGAGCTGATCTTGTCTGCGCTCCTGCTCTCTTAAACTTTCCCGATCCGATTGGACTCGCACCAACAAGTATACCGCACAAGCTTCTTGTTGCACCCGATGACTATGATCCTGCGCACTATCTCATCTGGCGCGTCCGTGCAGAGGAATCCAACGTCTATCTGGCACTCGCGAACTGGAGCGGGGAACAGGCAGAAATACGTGCAAACGGGCAAAGCGGCATCTTCGCGCCACTTGCCGTAACCTACCCATGGTCAGAAGTGATTGTCGACGAGGACGAGACGCTCCTTACTATGATGACCATAGATACGCGCGAGCAACGCTCTGGCCGCATTACAACGGAGGGAGTTTCGTATGCTCCTGGCGAAATGGTAGGCTCATTAACAGGCGAGTTGGCGTATGACATACTTGATAGCATTCCGGGGAATGTTGTACGGAGCAAACCAATGTTACGCAAACGCCAACCGTTCTGGTACCTTGATCTCGTACGCTCTGACTCGCTCTAACAGTTGACGTTATGTATCGTGTTCTGTATACTAACTGCATTATTCATCATCATCTATTGGAGAAGAAACTGGCAGGTCTCACATTCTTATGAAAACCGTCGCCACCAACAAACTGACACTGGCACACTTACGGAAGCTGGATCGTTCCGTCTATGTCGCAACCGCATGTTGTATTTTGCTTGTCTCGTGCAGTGTATTCTGGATGCTTCTGCACATTGGCGGTGATCAAAGTACGCTAGTCTTCTCCGGTCTGGGCTATGAAATAACATCGTTCATTGGTGCGTACTGGGCATTTAGCACTGCGTATATGGCTCGTAAAGGGCCAATTGTGCTTCCACCACGCCACCAGCTTGCATGGTTATTTGTTGGCATTGGCCTTCTATTGAACAGTTTTGGGAGTATCTACTACACATACCTGACAACTACCAATCAAAGCCCTTTTCCCTCATTTTCAGATGTTGGCTTCTCGCTCTTCTACGTTTTTCTCCTCATAGCACTTTTGCTTATGCCAACACAACTACGTTTTCGTACGCGCATGGGCCTTGATGCGATAATTACAACGCTCTGCTTCTTCAGTATTAGCTGGTTCTTTGTACTGGGTCCGGTCTACTTTGCAAAGGTAGTGCATGCGGCATCGGAACAAGCACTGGTAAAATTGTTTGTTGGACTTTCCTATCCCTGCTGGGATATTCTGCTCATCCTCGCTATTGCCCTGTTAATTCAACGTCGTACCGAGCGTGTACTACATCCTTCGCTCATCTTGCTAGCATCCGGGATTATTGCTTTGATCTGGGCTGATAGCGGCTATGCTTATGCGAACATCTTTACCAATGACTATCAGCCAGGAATGCCATCGATTGACCCGTTCTGGTTTATAGGCTATATGCTTTTGGGCTTGGCTGGACTCTATCAATATGCGACAATTGCACGAAGGGCGTATCACGAACAACAAATACAGCAGACAACTATTTCACCACGGTTCACGGCAATAGATGCAAACGAAGTTGCTAATGGCACATGGAGACGACTACAAAGCCTGATTATCTACATTCCACTTGCAATCGTGCTGCTGCTGACGATCATCGGCGAACTGTTCTATGACAGTGTAGGTACGGATGTTTTAGCTGTACTTACAGCAATTATCGGTGTTCTTGTGGCTATTCGCTACTTACGCGCTACTCATGAGAATGAAGTATTGCTCCAGGAGCGTGAACGAGGCCAGTATAATGCTGAACACTTACGTCAGTTGAATACCACACTCACCAGTATTCTTGATATCGAACCCTTGCTCACGACGATTACCACACTTGCTGCAAAAGAACTGGGTTTCGATGCTGCTCTTTTAATTCTGCTTGAAGAACATCAGCAGAAAATAGGCCCTCAGTCGTACGTGCTCGTCAATACAGCATCCACAACGACTCCTCCTACAAAATGGCGGCTACAGGGCGATACCTTTTTCTACCATCTGGTCATGAGCGAGAGAGATGTTGAAATACGCTGGAACTCACTTACATGTGATGTACCACCTGATATACACGTGTGGCAGCGAGCACAACAGATTACAACGATGAACTTTTTCCCTCTCATCTATCAAGGAACTGTACTCGGTTGTCTGGGGCTAGCATATCGTATACCTCAGCAACTTGACAAAGATGCCAGGGTGCTAGCAAAAACGTATGTTGAGCAAGCGGTTCCAATTCTCCAGCATGCATATCTTTACAAAGAAGCATGTGAGCATGAGGCATTCGCGCGGGCAATGGCTAATATAGCTACCCGTCTAAATTCTGCTGCTGCTGTCCCTAGCGAAATCCAACAGTTGATTTGTACAGAGGGAGCTAACGCGCTACAAGCGGATTATGCAATTCTGTATGTCAAGAGAGAGCATGAACAACTCGTAGCCATTGCCTCCTACGATAGCTCAACAGATATTCAAGGGACATACAACGAATGGGCACCTATTCAAGTGTATGAGGACGAGGCACAAACATTATCTACACTACAACCCACGCTTGCTCATCTACACCCTCCACTCACAGAACAAGCGACCAACGAAATAGCTATGTATACAGGAAGAAATTCTCAGCTAACCGAGCACTATACCTTTCCTCAGCAAATGCGTGAGCAAAGAAGAAATGCAGATACGTCGTTGCGTGAGCAGTTGGTGCAACATGGTATTGACACTGCCATCTTTGCGCCACTCATTGCTGGTGGCAATCATGTTGGTTTACTAGTCTTTGGGCGCTCAATTCCTCTGGGGGTACGCGATAGACAATCCTTTGGGAACGAAGCCTTGCCGCTTGCACAAGACTTTGCAGAACAAGCGGCAGTTGCGTTGACAAATGCACATTTATACCAGCGTCTGCGCAATGCTCACCAGCGTATGCAGGAGCTAGACCAGTTGAAAGACCAGTTCATGGTAACAGCTTCGCACGAGCTTCGTACACCCCTTACCGCAGTCCAGGGCTATATTGAGTTACTATCGCAGTATGACGACGTGCTGCCAGCAGAACAACGGCACGAGTTTCTACAAAAGGCGAGCCGGAGTTGCGAAGAGCTGGTAGTGATGCTGAGCAATGTCATGGATGCAAGCCGCCTGGAAGTCGAAGCGGGCATTCGTCCTGCGTTTTTAGAGCGTACCGACCTGCGAGAGATGGTAGAGAGTGTGCTTACCCTTATTGAGCCACAGGTGCAGCAAGAGCAACGTATGATACATGTTTCTATTCCTCCTCAGACCTATGCACTAGCTGACCCAGTACGCTTGCGTCAAGTCTTGATGAACCTCAGTGTCAACGCGTTAAAATACTCACCACATCGCACTCCCCTACTCTTCTCGGTATCACCAACCAATACACAAACATCCTCGCTCATCCTAAGAGTGACAGATAAAGGAAAAGGCATTGCGCCCAAAAATCAAAGGCAGCTTTTCCAACGCTTTGTGCGCTTAGAGGATGATATTAATAGCTCTGTGCGCGGCTCTGGTCTGGGGCTATACATTTCACGTCGGCTTATAGAGGCGATGGGTGGAAAAATCTGGGTTGAAAGCAGAGGCATCCCCGGCGAAGGCTCGTCCTTCTGTATCCTCCTGCCTGTTCCATAAAAGAGATAAGATGGAGGCTCTCTACACAATGAATGCCTATGTGGGCATTCATTGTGTAGAGAGC
>CAXTUE010000491.1:0-3899 GCA_964247355.1 uncultured Ktedonobacteraceae bacterium
CAATTCTACTGGAAAGGTTTCCATACATGAAATCTATTCTCTATACATCTGCCCCACATATCCCTAAAGAATAGAAAAACAATATGCTGCATTTATCTATCTTTTCACAGCTAAATATGTTACAGTATTCATGTTATGTCAGCAAGGATGTAGTTCGTGCTGAGAGTAACGTATTTTTTTATCAAAGCATGATACGACGTTTCACTTGCGAACAAACAAAAAGGAGCACTGCACTGATGGCAAGAACAGTTTTAGATAGAGAACTATACGAGCTAGATCAACAAATTATTCAGTTAGGCACATTAGTGGGTGACGCCCTGGCAAAAGCACTAGAGGCACTTGAGACCGGTGATCTTGCGAAGTCAGGCATTGTCATAGAGGCTGATGCGATTATCGATAGCTTGCGTGCGGCGGTAGAGGAGCACGCAATTCGCCTCTTGACGCTGCAGCAGCCACTAGGGGGCCGTGATCTACGTTATCTTGCCTCTGTGCTCGCAATCGCGGGCGACCTGGAACGCACAGGAGATGGCGCGGCTGGAATAGCGCAAATCCTGCTACGTATGGCACCGTTGAGGGGAAGTGCTATGCCCCATGTGAAGATCGATGCGGTAGCAGATGTGGCCGCGCATCATGGCGCCGTTGAAATTACCGAATCGTCGATTATGCATGAATTGCTCGAATTAGGCAAAGAGGCACGACGCGTACTACTGGGTACAATGAAGGCTTTCGCGGAACGCAATGTAAACGCTGCCCGCTATATCTGGGAAGAAGATGATGTCGTTGACGTGCGCTATCACCTCGTACGCCATGACCTGATGGCTATGATGGCTGGTACTCGTGCTATTCCCGCCCTGCAAAATGACTCGCTTATCTTGCAACGCGCAACCTATTTATTATGGATTGGGCACAAGTTAGAGCGGGTTGGGGATCACTGCCAGAACATTTGTGAACGCATCGTGTTTATCATTGAAGGCGAAACCTCAATCGCGCGGTCAGAGCCTCAGTGAAAATGAACACGAATATAGTGTTTTGTTCCACAGGTGATACAAGTGCCGAATCCGCATTTTCGTCAAGACTTTATTGCATCCCAGAAGTAGTTCGAGAGCTGCACGTAGCCTGCGGGACTTGGATGAAAGCCATCTCCACTAATGTATTCGGGATGCGCGGTAAGCTGACTTTCATGGCTAAACAAATCGACAAGCGTTACCGAATAACGAGCGGCAATGGTAGCGATAGATGCGTTCCATCTCCGAATCTCAGTTACAGTCTTTGTCTTTTGACTGGTAGATTGGCCTGCAAAGGCTGGTAAAAGAGTCAAATCCGGTAGATTTGCCATCACTATGCGCGCTTTTGTCCCCGCTCTTAGTTGCTGTAGAAGACTATCCAAATCTTTCATATATGAGCTGTACTGCACACCTCCAACAAAATCGTTGGCAACGAGCCAGATGGTGATAAGTGTAGGCGAGATATTTAGAGAAAGTGGTAACTCTTGCGTCAATGCCTCGTGTAAGCGAATACCACTAACGCCGAGATTCAGCACATGTGAACCTTTTTGTAGACGTGTAGCTAGAAGTGGTACATAGCCCTGCGAGCCAGGTTCGTTAGTGCCGACACCAACTGCGTCAGAGGCTCCGAGTGCAACATACGTGATGGGTGTAGAAAGTATTTGCTGTGCACTAACCGCCTGCGTTGCCGTCGCGGTAGGCGCGAGTTTTGTGGGTATAGTAGTCGAACTACTCCCACAGGCTATAGAAAGAAACGCAAGTAGGCAAAGGAGAAGGAATGTACGTATAGAACTATTCATTTTCTTGTTTTCATGCTAGTAAGTCATCGTTCTCTTCTATTGTACCACAGCATGAGCCAATAGAAATTGACCAGTCAAATTTATCAGGTGAATTTAACTGGTCAATTTCTATTGGCTTGGTTACATCCTACTTTGATAGGCCCGGCGGAAGTAGGTGAATGCCTCACGTGCTTTACCACGTGCTTCCAGGAGCTGTGCATAGTGCAGAGACTGCTCAGTTAACTCTATTGACCGGTGCAAGTGCTCCAGCATTGTGAGACCCTGTACAAAGTGCTCATCACCAGTATCGAATGCTTGTTGCGCGTATTCTATGCTTCCAAGAACCAGGAGTGTATCGGCGGTAATACTTGTTTCGCCAAATGGACGAGCAAGCATATACGCTTCTTCGGCATAACGCCGCGCACTCTCTGCATTTTGCTTCTCGAAATACCATTCTGCAAGACGTGCCGTGATGCTTGCTCTTACTAGATGGTCATCGGTTTCTTTTTCTTTTAGCACTAAGAGTTGAGTGTATGCTTCGTCTGAACTCTCTTGTAGGATGGCCTGTCCAAGATAATTATATATATCGCCCTTCAACTGTTCCTGTATCTCTCGCTCTGAATAAAGGAGTGCTTGATGTCCGTAGAGTTCGGTTGCATAGTAGTCTTGATTATCAATAGCGTCCTGCATAAGAGCATTATAGATGGCTTTTACCTGTTCAGCTTCTTGTAGTTGTGTTAGTGTATCGAGTGCATTACGAAACATAGTTAAGGCATCGTTTAATTGTTCAATCTCTACATAATGAGTGCCAATTTGTGTCAAGGTGCGCGCAATAAGAAAAGCGTCCCGTGTCTGCGCTTCTTCTAGTGCCTTAAGACAATGTTGATGAACTAGTAGAGCTTGTGTTGGATTGCGCATTGCCGCAAATGTGTTTCCTAGCATAAAAAGTATATGTGTATGAAGGTAGGAATTATTGGCATCTTTGGCGATTTGTGTCATTTCAGAAAAGATATGTTCCGCATCCTCTAATTGATGTGTTAAAAAGTAGGCATAGCCAAGCAAATAACGGTGCCATAACTGTTGAAAACGCTTCAAACGTTTGGCAGATATTTTATTGAGAAGAGCAATAGCTTTTACAGGCTCGTTCTGACTTATGTATAGTTGTGCATCAAGCAAAACTAATTCTCCCTCATCGTCTTCTCGTTCTGGTTGAGGAGGAATACCTGATTGAGAACCGTCCTGATGTGGGCGTTTTGGTAGAAACTCGGTGGATGACATTCCAAGACGCCCTGCTAGAATTTCCAATGCCCGCAGCGAGGGATGGATTTGTCCACGCTCGATTGCTGATATATAGCTCACAGAGAAATCTGGTTCTGCAAGTTTGCTTTGCGTATAATGCAATGCAACGCGGGCCGCGCGTATTTTCTCCCCAACAGATTTCCCAATCTTATTTGGGGATAGGTCAGTGGACATCGTGGGCCTCCTAATTACACAAAATTTTACAGAAGAAATCAATATATAAATATGGAAGTGACGTTACACACATATTGTAAAGTAGAGATGTGTTTTGTGTCAATATCTCCTATGAATACAGGTCAAGAAATATTTATACAATTCTGCTATCTTCTTAGTGTAATTGTTCGCTTGCTATCGAAAAAGTATAATGTGGTAAGCAGAGATATCCTTATGCTATAATAGCCGCAAATGTAAGCCTTGCTGAGGAGAATATAGCCATGTTTCGTTTTTTGACGGCAGGTGAATCGCATGGTCCCTGCTTGACCATTATTGTTGAAGGGTTGCCTGCCGGATTACATGTAGAGAAAGCTCTTGTAGATGCGGACTTGAGACGCAGGCAAGGCGGCTATGGGCGTGGCGGACGTATGAAAATAGAGAAAGATGCGATCTCCTTTCTTGCTGGCGTACGGCATGGCGAGACACTCGGCTCTCCGGTCACTATGCAGATCGAGAATCGTGATTGGGTCAATTGGGAAGAGCGCATGAATGCCGAGCCTGTAGAGGCTGAGTTTGAAGCTGTGACACGTGTACGTCCAGGCCATGCCGATTTTACTGGTGCGATTAAGTATGGGCATAGCGATGTGCGCAATGTCATTGAGCG
>CAXTUE010000492.1:0-3895 GCA_964247355.1 uncultured Ktedonobacteraceae bacterium
GCCTATATTATTCTCCTCGTCAAAGCGCGCCTTGAGTTCAACCAGCACCGCTACCTGTTTGCCATTTTCAACCGCCTTCAGCAATGCCTGCACGATAACGGGCGAATTTGAGCCGACGCGATTGAGTGTTTGTTTGATTGCCAACACCTTCTCATCTTCGGCAGCCGTAGTAATGAAGTTGACGACCGAGTTAAAGCTATCGTAGGGATGGTGCACCAACAGGTCCTGTTTCTGGATAGCCCCAAACAGGTCTGCATCCCTTTGTAGAAACGCAGGTGTACGTGGCTCGAACAGCTCGTCTTTGAGGTCTGGTCGCTCAAGGCTGTGTAGTTCCATGACCGATGCCATCCCCAGTGGTCCGTTGATTATCGACAGATCGCGTGACGAGATTTCCAGGTTATCGAGGAGCAAGCTACGAATGCGTTGCGGCATCGAGGGATTGACCGCAAGGTCAACAACCGAACCAAACCGACGGTCCCGTACCTCTTGCTCGATATATTCGAGCAGGTCCAACGACTCATCCAATTGCAACTCGATATCGGCATCACGTATGACACGAAATGGATAGGACTCCCACACATTGTAGCCTGGAAAGAGCGTATTGAGATGGGCTGCGATAACCTGTTCGATCCAGACAAACGCCACCTCTTCGTCTGAACGTGTAGGAAGAGGGACGAGGCGGGGTAGCGTTGGTGGCACTTTAATGCGTGCGAACAACTCACTCTGCTTTTCGTCGGCAATTACAACCGCAAGGTTCAGGCTTAAGTTAGAGATATGTGGAAAAGGATGGCCCTGATCGACTGCAAGCGGTGTGAGTACGGGAAAAACCTCGTTTTCAAAATAGTCGCGCATCTTCTTACGTTGTTGTTCGTTCAGTTGCTTATAGTCAAGAATATGTATATGTTGTGTCGTAAGAAGTGGCTGTAGTGTTGTGTGCCAGTACTTTCGCACCTCTTGCACAAGCTCTGCCAATCGTTCGCGAATTGTCGTAAGTTGCTCCGCCGCCGTGTGTCCATCTGGGCTACGCAGTGTTTTGCTAGAGGCGACCTGATCTTTGATGCCCGCGAGTCGAATCATAATGAATTCGTCGAGATTGGTTTCAAAGATAGAAATGAACTTCACACGTTCGAGTAGGGGATGACGCTCATCCTGTGCCTGCTCAAAAACGCGGCGATTAAACTCAATCCAACTCAATTCTCGATTTATGTACAGGTCTGGGCGATCTAACTCGTTGAGAGATGTTTGCTGATTCATCGTTTCTCTTCTATCCTTGTGTCTTCTATGTTTTTCTGTGCCTCATTGTAACATTCAAGTGTGTAACGATGCAAAAGGATGTTTTGGTTCTGATGGATGAGATGTGGCACTCTCTTCCCAACTCTGGTACAATCTCAAGTTGAGAGAAACGATAAGGAGAATGCACTATTATGCTTGCCAACAACAAACCAATGCAACACGTTGCGCAACCGACACGCGACGAAGTACGCACCTTGCCGCGTGTCCATATCTCGATGCATCCTGTAATGGCACACAAGGTTACTGCGTTGCGCGACAAACATACACAGCCACCCGATTTCTACCGTTTAGTCAAGGAGATTGGAGCACTCCTGGCCTATGAAGCAACCTCTAGCTTGGCACTTGAGACATGCGATATCGAAACGCCCCTTATGCCAACCGAGGGTCAGTGTCTTGCGGGCGGCATCGGTATCACGCCCATTTTGCGTGCTGGTCTCGGTCTGGCCGAGGGGTTTCGCGAGGTTATTCCCGACGCGCAAATCTGGCATCTCGGACTCCGGCGCGACGAACGAACACTGCAAGCAATGGAGTACTACAATCGTTTGCCGCCCAGAGTTGACCTGCAAGTCTGTTATGCAGTTGACCCTATGCTCGCCACTGGTGGCTCCGCGATTGATGCCATCAACATTCTCAAGCAGCGCAAGATACCGCGTATCTCCTATATCGGCATTCTAGCCGCACCCTATGGTGTACAGCAACTGTCACAACAGCATCCCGACATTGACATTTATATTGCAGCACTCGACGAACGATTGAACGATGTGGGCTATATCGTGCCTGGACTCGGTGATGCAGGCGACCGGCAATTTGGCACGTTTTAACAGAGAGAGAATAATTCTTATGCTTCCAACGCAACCCGACGAATCCTCTTCGCAAGAACAACTATATGTTTCAAATGGAGAGGAGACGCCTACACTACCTGCTCTTAATGAAGAGACACGCGCGGGAGAGGGACAAACGACGACTACAGAGGAAACGTTGCCACCAGAGGCGCAAGGCGAAACCAATGGCGGCCCTTTAGGGTGCTGTCTCGGCACCGTTGTGGGAATTTTACTGACCGCTTTGCTCTTGCTTGGTACCTCTTTGCTCCTCTCTAATGGAGGTCTGCTCGGCTTTGCAACCCTGCCCGTTATTATCCTGGGCGCGATTATCTGTGGCTACTTCGGGTGGAAAATCGGGAAGCGCGTCTATAAAGAATACGAGCCACCTGTGGTGAAACGTCAGTACCGGACAACATCTACTAAAAAGCGCAAACGAAAGGTTGCGAAGGCTCAACAATAAAAATAGCGTACCCTATGCGAAGAACTGGTCAACCGCGACAGGCAAATCAGGTACAATTCGTGATGGTAGTCTATCTTGACCAGAAAAGATGCCGAGTGAACGATATTGTCCTTCTTCCAGTACAAGTACTTCAACGGTGCGCGTAGCTGTTTTCGCAATCCAGTATTCTGGCACACCGAAATGGGCATATATATCGTACTTTGTCAATCGATCATAGGTTGCAGTACTGGGGGAGGCAAGTTCAATTACAAGATCGGGAGGTCCAACAACTCTCTTCTCCTGCACTCTGTCAAGATGCTCTTTTAGTACGACAAACACATCCGGTTGATATACATTTTTGGGAGAAAGGACAACATCAGAAGGAGAGATACGAACTTTTCCTAAACCAGCAAACTCAACATGAGCTAAGAGATAATACCCAAAACGTAGTGCTGCATCTTGATGTGGGCCGTCAGGTGATGGTGCCATAACGAGTACTCCGTTCACAATTTCGTACCATTGTCCATCGTCTGTAAGGGCCGCATACTCGTTATAGGTCCACTCACCCTGCTTTGGTCCTGAAACTCCGTCAGCAAGCGTGACCATTGGCACACTCTCATAGGTTGTCATATCAACCTTCCCTTTCATCGTTTTTGCCAGTCGGTAGACATTTGCCTGTTCTTGATACACATTATACCAGAGAGTTTTTGCTGTGTCTGTAGTGTAAATCCTAGTACATATTGTATATTACACATGAATACACTAAAAGCTTGTTAAAGAGAAAGGCCACCTCCAATGCTGGAAACTCCCGTCCTTCATTCGCTCAATGCTCTATTATCAAAGGGACAGATATTCACCGACGCGGCTACCTTGCTCACCTATGAGGTTGATGCGGGTCTCGATAGGGGGAAGCCGGATGCGGTAGTGTTTCCGCGTACAGCAGAGGAGGTGGCTTGTGTGGTGCAATGGGCGGCGGAGCACAATGTTCCCTTAGTAGCGCGTGGCGCAGGTACGGGTCTGTCAGGTGGTGCGGTTGCTGATCGTGGTGGCATTATCGTTGAATTTGCTAGAATGAACCGCCTCATTGAGCTTGATACGCTTGGACGGAGTGTCGTCACGGAACCAGCCATGATCAATCTGCGCTTGGATGAGCAGGTCAAGAAACACGGCCTCTACTTCCCGCCGGACCCTTCAAGCCAACGGGCCTCGACGATTGGTGGCAATGTCTCCGAGAACTCCGGTGGTCCTCACTGCTTCAAGTATGGTGTGACGACAAACTACATTACGGGGCTAAATGTGGTATTGGCTATTTTGCAGCAGGTAGGCGTCGGCAGTCGTGCAT
>CAXTUE010000493.1:0-3884 GCA_964247355.1 uncultured Ktedonobacteraceae bacterium
ATACCCGATGCACGGTGCACATGACGCAGCGCATCAACCTGACGCAAACGCTTCTCCAACGCCTCATCAAGCACCTGATTATCGGCATCAATCGCCGCATTCGGCTCTTGCCCTGGAAAAAACATCGCCATTGGCTCGTTATGACACGCCCAATAGACGATAGAGGGCGCATTCCAGTAGGTATAAGCCATCTCCGCGATCTGGCGACACGCATTCTCAATAAAGCCCGGATTAGTTTCACTACCGGAGTCATACCGCCATTGTAGCGCGAAATCTTGAAAGAGCAGGATGCCCTCTTCATCGGCTGCTGTATAACAGGCCGGAGCTTGAATATGCCCGTGTACACCGAGGCTATTCAGGTTCGCCTCTGCCGCCAGTCGCATATCGCGCCGGTAAAAATTGACATCTACCGCCGCGAGGTGCTGGCACGGAATATAGTTCGCCGCTTGCACAAATACTGGTCGCCCATTGATCTCTAAGCGTTGAGGACTCGTGGCAACCCGCGCCGTTCGCATACCAAAGGTCGTCGTGCGCGTATCCGACAGGACATTCTCAAGCATGACCTTCGCCGTTACCGTATACAGCGTCGGCTTGCCTAAATCGGCATGCGACACGGGCCACCACACTACAGGATTAGGAATTGTGACTCGTACAGCGAGCCGGTTCACAAGTGCAGCAAACGAAATAGGTAGCGTTGCCGTCAAAGCATCCTCCCCCGGCAGACCTATAGCTAGCTCAAACCGTCCTGATATGGGGTCGGGCGTCAAGTTTGTGAAAAGCGCGGCAATATGCACCACACCGGCCTCTACATCTATCGGTGTGAGAAAGAGCGCATCGAGACGAATTGGACCCGTGCCACGCAATGAAACATTGCCCGTAATACCGCCCGTCGTGAGCGATTGGGCTAGCCGCGCCGTCCAACCAGGCGTATAACTCGATCCTGGCAAACCACCTGGACGCGAGTCGTGGTACTTCAACGTGCCTTTAATTATCTTCTTGGCATGCGCAAAAATAGCTGCATCATCTTCCAGGTCCTCAAAAGGGTCCTGCACACGAACAGTCAATATTGAGCCAGTCTGTATCTTTCCACTCACATCAAAGCAGAACGGCGCGAAATAGCCCTCGTGCTGTCCCAGATGCTCATCGTCCAACCACACGTCCGTCAAATAATCAACTGCATCGAAGACCAACAGCGTGTGCGGCACATCGAGCGTGGCCAGCCGTTTTCGATAGTAGACCGGCCCAAAGTGCGCCGAAAGCGAGGGTTCCAAACCAAAGTTGTTCGGCACAAAGACATGTTCCCACGCGCTATCGTCGAAATCGCGCCCAATCGGTTGCTGCTCAGGCTCCCCAGCATAGGCGTGACGCACCCACTCGCCATTCAGCGACACCTGTTGAGCATGCGAGACTTGCTTGATGGCATTCGTGATATCATCGTCCTCTCGCGTCTCCGCAACCGTGATTTCGTGCGCCTCAACTATTCCACTGAAAAGCGAATGCTCGCTGACAGGTGCGCTCCCTGGAATGCGCTCCGTTGTGAACTCAAGGGGTAACGTGTCCATGTTTTCTCCTACGCTGTACAGTAATCAACTTCCTTGCTGCGGCGAATTATTGATCCTATCCGTATCAATCTCTAACAGATATGCTTTATCCGACCCTATTGCAAGATATTTTCCTCCATCTGCCGAAGACAATGCAAGCGAATTGATAGGTGCTTTCATCCCAATAGACACATTGGGCACACTTCCATCAATGAATTTACCACCGTTTGGTGTACTATCTAGCAGAGTCGCATGCCACACATAGACACTACCCCGACACGCCGCGATAAGATACTGACTATCATCTGACCACGTAAATGCGGTTACAACGTCGGGAAACGTATAGGATACCAAGCCATTCACATCCCAAAAGAAGGTCACGTTTACTACGGCTCCACTGATAGATGCAAGGCAGTTACCATTAGGCGACCACGCAACACTTTTGGCACCTATACCCTGCAATCTCTGGCCTATGCGCCCCTGTGCCACATTTATAACTAATGTTTCGTTATTTGCCACTAAACCAAGCGCGATAGAGCTTCCATCAGTTAACCAGGAGAATGATGTAGTAAAATCCGTTGCATGACTCAGACCCATATCAATGTCTATATGCCTCACCACTTTTTCTTGAGCAACATCCCATATCTGCACTCCGGCACTTGTTGGAAACGCAATAGAGCCACCATCAGAGGACCATGCAAAGCTTGTAATATCAATACTCACCCTCTTACCAGAAGTGCTGGGTGCTGCTGTGACATGCTTCGTTGCATGGCTTACTGTATCCAGTAGTGTAATTGTTTGCCCGCTACTATATGCAAGCAAGTGCGCGTTTACACCATTGCCCCAAGCAAGATATGCTCCTGCCTTTTGTGCATCATAAACATAAGGCACGTTTGATGTAATGTGTGATATTACATAACCCTTTGACCATAATTGTATTGTTCCGTCAAGACTTGAAGAGGCAAGCATAGTGCTGTCCTGAGACCATACAACATCCTGAACGGGAAACGCATGCTTTGAATAGGTAAATAGTCGGACAAATGGACTGGTAGAAGTGACACCTCTGAATGCAGAACCTGTATTTATTGACGACTGAAAAGCAGACACGATATTGGCAACGCCACCTGCCCCTATAACAGTCAGCCCAGCAATAGCGAAACCGCCAACAAGAAACCTACGCCTCGATGTACGCTTGCGTTGCGACGATGGCACATACATCAATTGCTGCTGCCCACTGGACGCGCTGATTTGCTGCTGTCCAACCGCCGTATATACCACTGGCAACGCGGGTGGCGTCTGGCCAACAGGAGGACGCCAGATACGGGGACTCGCCTGCATCTCCACGATACGTTGCAGGTCGTCATGCACCTCTATAACGTTTGCAGGCCGTCTCTCCACGTCGATGTGTACCATGCGCAGAATTAACGTCTCAAGGTCCGCGAGTCCCGGTGATCCATAGATACGCAGGGGTGCGAAGTGAAACGGGTTGTCAACGGGGTCGTTGCCCGTAAGCAACATATGCATCAAGGCACCTAAACTATAGATATCGGCACGTGGCGTGGTCTGTGCCTTGCCATATTGTTCGGGCGCGGCATAACCCGGTGAGCCAAAGGGAATCGTATCTTTCAGTTTCCCCGGCTTAAAACTGCGCGCAATGCCAAAGTCGATGAGATATAGCTTCCCCGTTGGAGTACGCATGATATTGGCCGGCTTGAGGTCACGAAAAATAATAACAGGTTCGCGCGTATGCAGGTAGCCAAGCACCGTACAAAGCTGAATGCCCAACCTCAACACCTCGTCAAGTGGAGCAGTATAATAGACACCCTTTGCCTCAAGATAGCTTTCCAGCGTCTCACCCTCGATAAAGTCCATCACCAGGTACCAGTGTTCAGGATCAGTAAAGGAATCATAGGTCCGTGGCAAGTTAGGATGTGAGAGGTTCGACAGCAACGAGACCTCGCGATTAAAAGCGTCGGTGGCCTCTATCGTCTCCTGCGGCGTCAGCCCGCGCAGGTCGATCTGTTTTACCGCGACGATATTTCCCCCATCGTGCATATCCTCCGCCCGGTAAACCGCTCCAAAGCCTCCCTTGCCCACCTGCGTCAAAATACGATAACGCCCCTGCAATAGTGGTGTATTGTCGCTCGTAGCAATCTGCAATGGTTGTTGACACGCGAAACACACACTTCTATCGGTCGCGTTTGCCGCCCCACATACATGGCAATAAAGAGACGAAGGGATCATAACTTTGCATACTCCTTAACTCGTCCTGACATATGTAGTATAGTTGAGAGAAGGCATGAGTGCAAGAAGTGAAAAGGGTAAAACTGCACTATCTTAGTA
>CAXTUE010000494.1:0-3871 GCA_964247355.1 uncultured Ktedonobacteraceae bacterium
CCCATAGACGAATCATCGTCTATGGGAGGGGCGTTCCCCTTGCGGGCGTCCTGGCTTTTTTATTGTAGGACTGTTGCGTATACTTAAAGAGTAAGCCATATTGAACCGAAGTGGTGGAGGAAAATTCATGCTTTATAAGCTACTCAAGAAGAGCGCTGGCATCTTCTTTAACATACTCAACTTGTTGCTCAAAGGCAACTTACCCCCTTTAGCGTGCGTCTGCATCATTATAGAGCAAGAGGGACAGTACCTCATCTTAGAGCGACCAGAGGGACCACTTGTCTTTCCAGGTGGTTTTATGCGCTGGCATGAACGCTCAGAAGATGCCGCCCAGCGCGAAGGCAAGGAAGAAACAGGGTTAGACCTGAGCATTGGACATAGTATCGCATGCTACACATCTCCCTCTATGGGTTTCTCGTCAATGAGCACGGTTACAGTTGTACACACAGCCGAGATTGTTGGTGGCGAATTGCGCAGTAGTATCGAAGGTCGTCCTTACTGGGTTGATGAAGTGACGCTACGCAGTTACCTGGAAGGCCACTATTCTATCATGTTAGACGATTATCAGCAGCATAGGCAACAGCTTATGCTGACAAATGCGAGCTAGTTACCTAGAACTGAGAAGATAGATGATACAGTTGCAGACAACATTTATAGACCGTGAGGCATTGGCACACTACCTACACGATCAGTTTCCGCAAGCAGCAAAGCGTAGTGCCTCGATTAGTCCGATACGAGGTGGGCGTAATGCTGCTGAAGTCTTGATTGAGCAAATACATCCCGAACGTTATGCCGCTACCCGCAACATGACCACAGGTTCTGTAACACGTCTCTCACCGTATCTGCGACATGGCGTTGTCTCGCTAGCTGAGGTTCGTCGACACATTCTAAAGCAATCGTCGGCGCAAAAGGCGTCCAAACTACTACAAGAACTCGCGTGGCGCGATTATTTTCAGCGTGTCTACGCGCGTGTAGGAAATGACGTATGGAAAGATATCGAGCCATACAAGACTGGTGTAGCGCACTATCAGGAAAACCTTCCCGACGACATCGAGCAAGGAATAACGGGTGCTGCGTGTATAGATGCCTTCGCTCATGACCTTAAAGACATAGGTTATCTGCACAATCATGTCCGTTTATGGACAGCCGCGTATGTTGTCCACCATCGCCGTGTACGCTGGCAAGCAGGCGCGTACTGGTTTTTACAACATCTGCTAGATGGCGATCCAGCAAGCAACAATCTTTCATGGCAATGGGTCGCATCAACCTTTGCATCGAAACCCTACTATTTCAATCGCAAGAACCTGGCACAGTTCACCGATAACAAGTACTGCAACACATGTCCGTTAGCAGAGGAAGGCTGCCCCTTTGAAGGCAGCTATGAAGACGTTGCAACTCGTATCTTCCCTAGCAACGCACCTACAAGTGAAACCGCTACGCCAGAACAAGTTGAACTTACCCGCCGCCTTAGTAGTGGTCATGATCAGTCAGATACTGAGAATCCAACACCATCCTCTCTCCAAAACGTCCTTGTTTGGGTGCATGAAGAAAGTCTTAATCCACAAGGTCTCGCGCTTGCTGCATATCCCGAAGCTCCCTCAGTGTTTATCTTTGATGAAGCAGCAATAGAGGACGCTGGATGGAGTATCAAACGTCTTGCGTTCATCTACGAGAGCTTGCTAGAGATACCAAACATTCAGATATATCGTGGCAAGACAGTTGACATACTTTTATCACTCTGTAAGGAGCAAGCCTTTCAAGTCATTGCAACAACACCAGCAGTGAGTCCACGCTTAAAAGATATTATTGGAGAGCTTGATAAAGCCATCCCAGTACAACACTATCCTGTAGAAGAGTTCGCGCCAATCAAGCGTGTACGTGACTTACGCCGCTTCTCACGCTATTGGTCAAGCGTAGAAAGCGCGGTTCTTGACAGGTAAGAAGCATCTTATGCTGAACTTTCCACTTGTTTTCTAGGTTGTGTGTCGGCCTCTTTGTGAAGCAAAACACCAATGGCAACAAGGATAATACCCACAACCTCAACGAGTGTTGGAACCTGATGCAGAATAACAATTCCAATGATCACCGCAGATGCGGGCAACAAGGAGAGCAACAGTGCATACGTTGCCTGTGGTAAGCGAGCTAGGGCCAGTTGATCGCATACATAGGGAATAACTGAGGAGCAAATTCCCACGCCGACTCCTGCAAGTAGGAGGATTGGCTGCCCGAACACCGGCACAACGTCTTTAAGGCCAATTGGACTGACTGTAACAAGTGCAATAAGCATTGAAGCACCAAGTCTATCAATACCAGTTGCACCACCATCTTCAGCAATGCGATGACCTAGTATTACGTACAACATAAACAAGACACAATTGGCAAAGGCAAAGACAAAACCGAGCGGCTCGCCGCCAAACCTCGCACCAGTAAGCAGCCAGCCACCAACGGCAGCGAAGACTAACGCACCAATATTTCGTGGAGTTCGCGCCCCAAACGAAGCAAGGATAATGGGGCCAATGAACTCTATTGCGCCTACCGTTCCTAGCGGAATATGAGCAATAGCAAGATAGAAGCAGGCATTCATCAGGCCAAGCACGACACCAAGAGCAATCAGAATGCGGCGTGTTGCCCACGGTGAACTCAAAAACATGCGCCACGGACGCCGCCATAGTGCAAAGACAACTGCGGCACTCGCGATGCGCAACCACGCGACACCAAGCACAGAAACATGGGCAAAGAGTAGCACGGCAAAAGCTGGACCGAGATAGTGAAATACAGCACTCACAAAAAAGAAGACAAGCGGCGGCACTCTGTCAGTTACGCTTGTTTTTTTCACTGAAACCATTTCATATTGCCTTTCAGGTATGTTTACGAATATGGTACAATGAAAAATAGCAAAAATACATAGCATTATTTAGGTAGAATAAGTGAAATGGAACAAGGTTTAAAGAAAAAACAGTTATTTACTTACACGTCTTTTTCGCAGGAGATTGATACAGTAAATAAACGCATACTAGAGGAACTCCAACATGATCCTCGTTTAACCATGTCAGAGTTAGGTCGCAGAATAGGCATGTCCTCGCCTGCGGTAACGGAACGTGTGCGTCGACTAGAGGAGACAGGAGTAATTCAGGGGTATCGTCTGGAAATCAATCCAGTGGCACTTGGGCTACCAATTGCTGCTTATATTCGCATACGCCCAAACGCGGGACAACTACCACGAATTGTGGAACTGGCCCAACAGATTCCCGAAGTCGTTGAATGTCACCGCGTCACAGGCGAGGATTGCTTTGTGCTTAAGGTACATATCCCTGCCATCGATCAACTTGATCGGCTACTGGATAGCTTTCTCTTGTACGGTTCAACGACGACAACTATTATCCAGTCTACACCTGTCCCTCTGCGCCCACCTCCATTGCCAGAAGACGATGTGCTTGAATAGACCTACATCCTCTCAATCGGGAACTGTATCTCCGTCACAAACTTCGACTCGTCTCCACCACGCTCATATACAAGATTCAGTTCCCGATTGGGTCCACTGATGCGATAGCCATTTGCCTGAATCCACTGTAAAAGAGCATCGTACGCACTACTAAGCGTACTAAAACTACCGTGATGTAGTGTAGTGACCATTGTTTCGACGGCGGGCAGTTCGTCTACCTTCACCTGCTCACCATCCTCAAGCGTATCGTGAAAAGGCATACACGCCTCAACCCGAATCTCACTCTCAGACATAGTGAGGTAGAGCGTGATAGCAGGGCCGAGCAGAGTTACCTTATGCTGATTCAAATACTCCATTACTGTATCGAAAAGACGGTTCAAAGTTGGCGTGAGCTGCTCCATATTCGACACAGTGCCGCCAGATTTGGCC
>CAXTUE010000495.1:0-217 GCA_964247355.1 uncultured Ktedonobacteraceae bacterium
CTTATCCAACTGCACCTTGCGCTTCTGATAAGCACGAGTGGTACGCGGATCAGCATGACCTGCAAGGTCTTGAACCATCCACAAGGGCGCATCTTTCTCGAGCATCAGCGTAATTCCGCTCGCCCGAAGAGAATGTGCTGTCATCTTTTCAATCTTCGCCCTCTTCGCGTACGTCTTCACGGTTCGATAGACCGTATCTCCGCTGATTCCCTGATGT
>CAXTUE010000495.1:227-3860 GCA_964247355.1 uncultured Ktedonobacteraceae bacterium
CAACAAACAAGGGATGTGCTAGATCAACCTGCCATATCAGCTGTTCATACACCCGTCTTCCATCTTCATGACGAGGCACAGATACATTGCCGAGTGCTTCTTGGTAGTCAATCAGGGTTCGCCAGACATCGACCGGAAGCTTGAGCAGACGGTCCTTCTCTTCTTTACTTTGGCGGATATGCAATAAGTGATGCCCTTGTCGCATTCCCATATCACCAATAGTCAGTTTGGCGCACTCCGAGCGACGTAATGCGAGCCGAATGAGCAGACGAAGCATAGCATAATCACGCATTCCTAGCTTCGTGGTTTGATTGGGTTGAGCAAGAAGAAGATGTGCCTCATCCTCAGTGAGTGCAATGTGCTTGAAGGACTCTTTTTTTGCATAGCCCTTGATACCTTGAGCTGGATTGCTGTGAAGTTCATGACGGAGAACGTGTTCGCTTACGAGTTGCTTGATGACACTCCACTTACGAGCAGCTGTATTCGGCTTGTAGGCACGCAACTGCTGGTGATACGCAATAATTGCATCTCGGCTTAATTGCTGGTAGCCATGTTCGTGTAACCAAGATGCGAACAGCTTTGCTTCACTCTTGTACACTCGTGCTGAACTCTCGGTGATCTGGCCTGCAACATTTGCCACGCTTTGTTGATAATCCGTCCAATCCTCTAATGCGAGAACATCGGCCGCCGTTTCTCCTACATTTCCGAGGTCGATTTCAGCTTCATCGCTGATAATAGGAGATTTTTGTTGATCATTCATTTTGCTTACCAATTATAAGTAACATACTTGTATTTTGCATGAAAAGGGAGGTTTGCACGCACTATTTTCCGCCCTTTTTGATAAAAAGTCAACTCTGAAAATGCGCATTTCTTTCGTTTAACGATACTGACCGTCGCTATCGTTATTTGACGATAGCGACGGTCAGTATCGTTAAATAATAACGTTCTTGACTTTTTCTTGCGTCCTCTGTAAAGTGCAACATACATGCGTACCTATCAATGTTTACAGAGTAGGTGCCAACGTGAAAGAAGAGAATATGAGTATACAGCTTCCAGAAGAACAGCAAACTCAGCAGAACAAGAGTGACAATACGAGGATTCGCTACGTTGAGGAACTTGCAGGTGAAAAGGATGCTTGGGTCTCCATCACCGATGCAGCACGCATCACACGCACGAGTGAGGCAATGGCGAGACGGTGGGTGACAAGTGGACGCTTACCCGTCAAACAGCAAGCCGTTGGGCTCAATCAGCATACACGCCTTGTCCGTCTCTCAGATGTTGCCGCCATTCGACCGATTATTGATCCAACTGCAGCGATCTCTGACGACATCCATACACTTGATCTCCCAAGTATTCCACGGCAACATACACAGCTGATGCGCGATCACGAATATCTGCTCCAACAGGTTCTTGCGGGACAGAAAGCTTTTGAAGAACTCTTGGTTCAGGTCCGCGAGCAGAAAACTACTCTCGAACAAAGTCAGCAGGACCGGCTCGAACAAGAAAAGAAAATCCACCACCAGATGGAACTGCTACGTACAACACTACGTGAGCAACTCGAAACAATCCAGACAACGACACAACACACCATTCAAGAACGAGTAGATGCACTGACTCAGCAGAATCATGACTGGCACGCTCGCATGGAACGTTTGCAGGACGACCTTACACACGCGTATCAGCAGCAGGATGAGCGAATGCAAAAAGCCTTTAAAGAAATGGCTGAGGCCGTAAGGCGACAACATGAAGAGTATCAGCATGGGTTAGCGGAGCAGCAAAAAGCGTTCGCTAGACAGAAGGAAGTATTGATGCGGTTCGTAGAAACGCGGATAGAAGAAATCAAAGGTCCTTTTGAGCAACAGAGAAGAGAGTGGGAACAAGACCGTATGATCCAGATAGAACATTTGGAAACGATAGAGCAATGGCTAGAGCAGGTAGTAGCACGAGGAAAGGACATGCATGCTCTGGTCTTAGAGTATCAAAGGCGTGTCCATACTTGGGAACGGCAGTTGAACATGCTTACGAAAACAATTCAGGATGAGAAAAAGGAGCGAAAGAGGCTGTCCGAGTATTTCAGTGTGCAGCAGAAGCAGATACAGCTACTTCGTCGAGAACTCGATGAGTGGAGACGACAATAAGGGGAACACAGCATTTTTTCGTCTTAACGGCCCTGGTATATCGAAAGTAATCTTACAGTAAGAGATCATGCGTCGCTCAATGGCCTCTGTAATAAAGAAAGTAGGAGCTGCATAGACAAAGAGTTTGTTGCAAAAGGAGTGTATGAGCAGTATAGAAATTCTTTGGAATACTATCCCGTTAACGTGCCGAGAGTTTGTAGTTACTGAAAAGCTAAATGCTGTATCCACTGCCACAGTACGTTTTGATGAGAGTATCTTTCTTCATCTTGGTAGTATAAACTATTTAGATGAAATCGTAATTGGTGCGAGAGGTCAAGAAGAGCCTCTCTTTACTGGAAATATTATTTCGGTAAAGAAAGAGTTGAACACTCAGATAGTGGTCCATTTAGCCAATGGTGTAGAACTTACCGAAACAGGCGTTTCATCTTTAACAATAATGGGGTCTGTTGATATTCGTGAAATATTTTATTCGATGACGCGACTAAGCGGTTGGTCTAAAGATCGTATCCATATACCTGGTCTGGATACCTCTATGAAAGAAATGGCGGCATTTGTGCCTTTCAAGGGTCTTATAGAGAAGGAAGAAACAGTTGGAGGCGTTCAGTTTTTGAGTCTTAAGAAATTACGGGAACATCTTCCCAGGACGGAAAAAAGCGAAACGTGGAATACATTTCTTGATGCTGATGGATGGATTTTCTTTCGTTTCACTGCTACACATTTTTCCGATGCAGAGGAACTAGCAATAGAAAGGGCTGACACATTTTTCTCTACCTATAGCAGTTTGTTGCAGTATAGTTACTCTCAATTCAATGAGGCATTTATTGAGTGGGAAAGAACCCGTTCGGCTATTAACCTGAAGCGCCAAAGTCATATGTTGTTAGTGATGTTACGTACTGGTGGTGCGTGGTTAAGAGACCTTTCCCCGTATAAGCCAATTCAAATTGAGCAAAAGCCCACCATCAATATGGACATTGAGGCGATCATACACGCTAGCGAGAACTTCCAGCTTCCCCTGCTTATCTGGAACAGATTTCGAGATAGTGAAGACTACTACATTATCACTATTGGTCTTTGGCAGGTATTTGAGCTATTATCATCAGGTGTTAAACTGCCAAGAAGATTTTCCAAAGAACAGTTACATAACGTATCATCTCGTGTCGCCGCTCATCTTACCGAGCAAGAACGTAAGCCTGTTCAGGATGCTGTTAACAAGCTCAATCAAAGAAGCTTGATGGAGAAATTTGAACAGCACCTTAAAGATATCGGTCTCGTACTGAGCAATCAGGATAGTGAGCTGTTACGCATGTTTAGAGACATAAGAAATGCGATAGAACATGGACGGAAACCAGAAGAGCCATCAGTGCAGGATATCAAGCGAGTAAAGGCACTAACAAACAGGATTCTTTTAGCTTCTCTAAAACACGCATCGGCATCATCAATACACTAAGAGGGAGGACCAAGATCACTGCGAAAGCTGTAACGAAGAATTGCTCCT
>CAXTUE010000496.1:0-229 GCA_964247355.1 uncultured Ktedonobacteraceae bacterium
AAATTGTGGACCGAGATCGTGGAGGGAACAAGCTGGCTGTGGCATCACGCTATTGTGCGCTTTCTCACGGTACTGAATAGCGTGCTCATCTTTTGCTGTATTGGCTACACGCTTGTTTTGCTGGTCTTTGCGCAACAACAGCATGCCTCGAAGATTGCGATTGGGCTTATCTTCGCGGCGGGTGGAGTTGGCAGCATCGTAGGAGCATTGCTGATTGGACCTTTGACAC
>CAXTUE010000496.1:239-2060 GCA_964247355.1 uncultured Ktedonobacteraceae bacterium
GATCTGGGTCATCACATGGCTCTGCTTTCTTATCGCGCCCAATCCACTGGTACTCGGCATCGTCACGGCGGCAAGCTTTATCATTGTCCCCATTCATAACGCGACTCTCTATAGTTACCGATTAACGCATATCCCTGATCAGTTACAAGGTCGCGTCAACAGTATTAACCGCATAGCAGTCTTCACCAGTCAGCTATTCGGACTGGTGATAACGGGTATTTTGCTGGAATTCGTCGGTCCCATCTATACTGTGCTGATTTTGTTTGTGCCGCAGGTGATTATGGCAATTTTGACGCAGGTCAATCCTCATTTGAAAACATCCGAGAAATAAGGCAATGTAAGGAACGTTTATTCATCAGGTATATCCGATTTATCGGATATACCTGATGAATAAATATGACAGATGATACCAATCCTCATAAAATGCTTCTTATGGTTCATGATAAAGGCTTGTACAAATGACGTTTAGTGACGCGCTACATCGTCTGCGTTTGAGCGACATTGAGACGTTTGTAACGGCCTCCGACCATTTCACCGATGCCAATCGCAGTTAGACCAATCAGCAGATGAAGAATTTTGACGATAGTGCTGGGGTCTTGGCCGATTTGTGAGCCGCCGACTCCTATAACTAGAATGCCCCACACAATCGCGACCGAAGCCAGTCCCCAGTTGCCGCCTCGCGCTCTTCCAAACATAAAACCAAGTGCCCAGAGTGCTAGCGTGACAAGAACGCCCAGCGTGATATGTACGGGAATGAGCGCATCTGGTGCGTTCCCTGTCCAGAACAAAATGCCGAGAATGAGTGCCAGCACGCCACAGACACGTATGACCCATTGAGAAATGGTAACGACCATAAAACCCTCCTAAGAACGAAGAGACACAACGGAACAAGTACCCGTTGTGTCCTATTTTTTATAAGAGACACATCAATATGCATTATAGGAGGCTAGCGCGTAACCCGCAAGGGCTAGCAGGACAAGCCAGCATCTCTAACGCGAATAATGGCCAATTCTCTATTGCCTTATTGTTTGCAGCCTCTACTCGTAAATAGCAGTCCAGAAGCGACTAATTGCAACCTCCCAGCCAGGAAACAATTCTGGAATAGTTAAGACATCATCATTGGAAAGCGTTGTTTTTTGTAGGTTGACTTCTCCCTCATCGCCAGTAACTCCAGCATTGCGATAGAGAGAGACAATCTTTTTATCAGGGTCAATTAGAATACCGACCTGCACACCTTGTCGTAAGAAGAGAGCTATTTTCTCTTCTATCCCACGAACGCGATCACTACGCGACTTGATCTCGACGATCAGTTCAGGAACTACTGCGAGATACGAGCGAGTGCTTCGCTTGAGTCGTGTGCGCGACACAAATGCAACATCAGGGGAAAGCAAATCTCCATTGGGAAATCGAAAACCAGCACTTGAGTCCAGAACTCTCCCTAAGTTATGGCTATACACCCAAATGGCTAAGAGCGAACTAAAGAGCACACCCACTTCAGCTGAGCTATCATCTGCTGGACTCATAATAATCAGCTTCCCCTCTCTCAATTCGATTTGATTTTCGGGATAAAGGGTTTGTAACCTCTCGACATCGTGGAAGTCAATAGACATAGCTGCAACCTTCCTTATATGTATAGCGCATTGCTTGTATCCGATTATTCACAACCATATGCTATAAGCATTATATCGTTTAGTTTCCGTGTGTCAATGTTGACTTGAAGGTAGTAGATCGTCAAATCAATAGAGGTGAGCCATCAGGTTGCATCTGCCTCCAACCCTCCAACTAGAAATGTAATCAGCCACTCCCGCTCATCTCTTTTTT
>CAXTUE010000496.1:2079-3853 GCA_964247355.1 uncultured Ktedonobacteraceae bacterium
CCGAGATGCCACTGTCAACAGGGGACATGAAACGTCTGCTTTGATTGGCTAGCAGTAGATTGCGGGTACGCTCAAAACGCCACCAGAGTTCGTCGGCGGGAACATGAGGGATGGTGCGACGCAGTGCCTCGTAGTAGCGGCTGATGACTTCGGCGTCCGCTTCACTCTCCGTCATGCTATTAATATGTGGTGAGGGATCAGCGCGAAAGGCCAGGATTTTTGCTTGCATCCATTCGCGCCCGCGTGGTGCATCGAACATGGCAAAAATAGGCATAGTGTATGCACGAAGTATCGCCTCTACTGAGAGCGTCTGCTCGTTCGTTTCAAGTAACGCAAGCGTATGAAGTTGCTCTGCATTGACTGGCGCGAAATGACGCTGGGTCATAGATTGAAGTAGTGCTGCCTTCGAGCCAAAGTAATAGTTCACGGCAGCTATATTGACGCCCGCCTCGGCTGTTACCGCTCGTAGCGAAACAGCGTCCAGACCTTGTTCGGCGAAAATGCGCTCAGCAGCATTGAGAATGCGGTCTTTTGTATCAATTGCGGTCATCCCTGTTTGTACCCCTTCTTGACAGAGTATAGCATATTTCGCTAGAATTTAAGCATGTTTGATTAGCGTTTCAAACGCGTTTGACTTTCTAAGAAAGAGGAATGACGATCTATGGAAAAAGAGAGTCGTGTTTATCAACGTCTGCGCGTCGTACAAATTGTGGCACTGATAGACATCGTGCTTTTGGCGGTGCTTATTACTGCGGCAGTAACGCGGCAACAAAATATAGTGCATGTGCTGGGGCCAATACACGGCATAAACTATCTGTTATTACTCGTTATTGTATCAACGGCGGCACTTGACGGACTATGGGGCTGGTGGTTCCCTCTGCTTGTGCTACTCACTGCTGGCCCACCGGGAGCATTTATTGGCGAGTGGCTACTTCGTCGACGTAGTTCTGTAAAGCGAGAGGAGAGTATATAATGGTGCTTTTAACGTGGCTCATTCGCTATGGTCATGTTGTCTTCGCGGCTGCATGGATTGGTGGCTATGCTGTGCTCGCGTTCATTATTGTGCCATTAATAGGCAAGGGAACGAGTGAGGGGTTGGTTCAAACTGCCATCAACACGGTACGTTTGCTGACATATACAGGAACACTCACGATTGGCTTTGGCATCGTGTTAATCACCCGTACACGCGGTTTCAGTAATTTCTTTGGGAGTGCGTGGGGCGGGCTTGTCATGACCGCGTTTATCATTGCCATCGTGCTATTAGGCATTGGCGATGGTGCGCTACGTCCCGCGATCAAGCGACTTGCGAAGGCGGAGCAAGCACCTGCACGTCTGTGGGCAATCGTGGGTTTTATCTTAACCGTGATCGCTGTCGGCGTCATGACAGGTGCAACCTATGTAGGATGATATTTTGTGATGTTATCGCTATGGAGGTGATGGGCATATCTATCACCTCCATAGCGATAACATCATAGTAGTATTAAATTGGGGCTTTTAGCTTTCTGCACGATCATTGTAGGGGTTGTCAAGAATGCGTGTCCAGCCCTTACGCCATGTGTCTCGTCTAAGCAAACTTATATTGCCTTCTGCATTAGTGTACCGGTAGAATGCACTAGCTCCAGTGTTGCTGTTATAGAAGAGTAAACCACCAATGGTATTTCCAAACACGAAATGCCGTGAGGAAATGATATGTGTCCAGCCTTTACTCCAGGTGTCGTGCTTTAGCAGGTGAAGTCCACCCTGACCGTCTGTGCGATAAAGCTCGCTCACACCA
>CAXTUE010000497.1:0-3844 GCA_964247355.1 uncultured Ktedonobacteraceae bacterium
CCGAGGCTGATCGTCCTGGTCTTGAACATGTCGGCTGGCGCGTTGGAGCACCAGAAGATGTCGAGTCATTTGCCAAAGAGATTGAGGCGCGTGGTGAGACGGTCACGCACGTCGAGTCTGGTACGGAGAAAGGACAGGGAGACGCCGTTCGTTTCACGTACCCAGGCGGCCAAATGATGGAATTGTATTATGATGTTGACAAATTCCAACCCGGTGACAAACGCTCGCGCCTCAAAAATGCGCCGCAGAAACCACCTTACCGTGGCTTAGGTGTACGTCGTCTGGACCACATCAATATGCTGAGCAGCGATGTCACCAAAACACGAACCTGGCTTCAGGAGGTTCTTGGCTTTCACTTACGGGAAAACCTGTATTTTGATGAACACGTTGAAGGCGCAAGTTGGCTTTCCGTCACATCTCAGGTGCATGATATTGCCGTGATGCAGGATGGCACAGGACAAAATGGTCGTCTCCACCACCTTGCCTATTATCTCGACAACCGGGAAGATGTGCTCCGGGCAGCCGACATTCTCACCGATGCGGGATGCACTATTGAAGCTGGGCCAGGGAAACACGGCGTCACACAAGCATTCTTCATCTACATGCTTGAGCCAGGCGGCAATCGCATCGAACTGTTCTCTGGTGGCTATCAAATCTTCGCCCCTGACTGGGAACCAATCACGTGGACGAAGGATGAAATAGAGAAGTCGATTATCTGGTGGGGATCTCCACTTCCACAGGAGTTCTTCATCTACGGAACCTAAACCATTGTCGGCGAGAAATTTCTCCCCTGCTTCTTGTGTGACAGGAGTGCCAGAAACACTATTCCTGCCACACAAGGCACGCTTGAACATGAACACATACATATTCACGACTTTCGACGCGAGGAGCATGACAGAAGAACAGGACATAGTATGACACAAGCATCAGCAACACCTGAGATTGGGAAATTCATTCGTGCTAGCGGTGTACACACGAATTATCATGAAGCAGGCAGTGGAAGCCCTGTTGTCCTCATTCACGGGTCTGGGCCAGGAGTTTCTGCCTGGGCAAACTGGCGCTTTGCGCTTCCCGCTCTCGCAGAGCACCTACACGTCTTTGCCTATGACCAGATTGGGTTTGGATACACAGAACTTCCTCAACAGCATACATACACTCTCGAGACTTGGACCACACATCTGCTTGACTTTCTCCATGCCGTCGGCATTCAGCGAGCGCATCTCGTTGGCAATTCGATGGGCGGAGCGGTTGCACTTGCTATGGCGGTCATGCATCCTGAGATGGTTGACCGTCTCGTGCTTATGGGATCGACTGGCGTTCGTTTCCCCATTACCGAGGGACTCAACGATGTGTGGGGGTACGAACCCAGCGTGGCAGAGATGAAGCGCTTGCTTGGCGTCTTTACCTATGATCATCACCGTTTTGTGACCGATGAATTAGCCGAACTACGCTACACCGCGAGTATACGCCCTGGTATGCAGGAGGCATTCTCCAGCATGTTTCCAACTCCACGACAAGCGGGAGTAGATGCTCTTGCCGCCTATGAAGATCGTCTTGCCGAAATTCACGCTCCAACCTTGCTCATTCACGGACGAGAGGACCGCGTGATTCCTTTAAGTGCCAGTGAAAAACTCCTTCATGTACTTGAGAATGCACAACTACACATCTTTGGACAGTGCGGCCACTGGACACAACTTGAACAAACGGCCCGGTTTAACCGATTGGTACGAGATTTTCTGATGGAAGAACAAGTATGAACAAAAGTATTCAAGACTATGCAACACTCCTGCATACGGCTGAACGTCATCGCGTTCCAATAGCACCGCTCAGTACAGAAGAGCCTGCGCTAACGACTGTGGAAGCATATGCCATTCAAAGTGCGTGGTTTGAGCAAAGAATTGCAACTGGAGAACGCCTTGTCGGACGGAAGATTGGCTTGACCAGCCAGGCGATGCAACAGCAGCTCGGCGTTGACCAGCCGGACTATGGTTTTTTACTTGATACAATGGTCGTTCCATCGCATGAAACGCTTGCATTTGAACGCTTGATTCAGCCACGCATCGAACCAGAAATTGCGTTTTGGCTTGCTGCTGACTTACGTGGCCCAGGGGTCACGATCGAACAGGTCATCCAGGCGACACGAGGAGTATCGGCAGCACTTGAGGTGGTTGATAGTCGTATCGCTCATTGGCGTATTACGCTGATTGACACGATTGCCGATAATGCTTCGTCTGCACGAGTGATCGTGAGTGAACAGATAGTTCCAATAAATACGTTTGATCTGGCGAAGGTAGGCGTGACGATGATCCGTAATGGGCAAGAGGTAGGTTCGGGAACGGGTGCGGCTGTGCTTGGGCATCCAGCGGCAGCAGTTGCATGGCTCGCGAATAAGCTCTCTGAGTTCGGGATCGGTCTTGAAGCGGGTCAGCTCGTGCTTCCTGGAGCGATGTGTGCGGCTGTATCCGTTGTACAAGGAGATACCTTCCATGCAGCTTTTGACGGGCTGGGCGATGTTGCCATCAGTTTCACATAAGGGAGAAAGAAGACACTATGCATCTTGTGACCTTTCGTACTCAGGAAGGGGAACACCGTCTTGGTGTCCTCTCTCACCACAATCATCAAGAGGTCATTGTTGATCTTCATCGAGCAGACGCGCACATCCCTGTATCGCTCCTTGAATTTCTGCGTGAAGGCGAAGCGGCGTTGAGTCGGGCAAGAAGAATACTCGAGAACATCCCTGATGATGCAGTGTACCTCAAAGAACGTGTTGCTCTCGCAACGCTTATCTCTAACCCAAACAAGATTATCTGCATTGGCCTGAACTATCGTGACCATGCCGAGGAAGCACATCTTCCGTTACCGGAGGTTCCGGTTGTCTTTGCGAAATATGCGAATACACTTATTGGTCCTTCTGAGGCCATTGTGCTTCCCCGAACAACGCAAGAAGTAGACTACGAAGCAGAACTGGCGTGTGTTATTGGAAGGCGAGGGAAATATATTCCCACAACAGAAGCGATGCAATATATCGCAGGGTATACTATCTTTAATGATGTGAGCGCACGCGATTACCAGATGCGAACCAGCCAATGGACAATGGGAAAGACATGTGATACCTTTGGTCCACTTGGACCAGCTCTTGTAACATCAGATGAGATTGCTGATCCGCATGTCCTCGCAATCCGTTTGAGCATCAATGGCGAAGTCATGCAGGACTCGAATACACGCCATCTCATTTTCTCTCTTCCCTCCCTGATTGCCTACCTCAGTTCCGTAATGACACTGGAACCTGGAGATATTATCGCCACCGGCACTCCTGCGGGAGTTGGCTTTATCCGTCATCCACCGCGATTTCTGCAAGCCGGGGACACGGTACGAATAGAAATTGAAGGGATAGGCGTTTTAGAAAACCCTGTTCGGGCTGAGGAAGAGTAAAAAAACACTCCGCTCCTTCTTGATGAGAAGAAAGGAATGACACAATGTTTCTCATGCTCACTGAACAAGTGGCAGTGGTCACAGGTGCTGCGCAAGGAATCGGCTATGCGATAGCTGAACGTCTGGCCCAGGCGGGTGCATCGGTCGTGCTTGCTGACCTTCAGGCAGATGCAGTCGAGAAAGCTGCTGAGCACCTCCGTGCGAAAGGGTTGAGGAGTTTAGCGGTTCGGGCTGATGTGACACAACAAAAGGACGTGGAAGCACTGGTGACTCAGACGCTCGAACGCTTTGGGCGTCTTGATATCCTGGTAAATAACGCCGGCATCACAGGCCGTGCGGCTCCACTCTGGGAGTTGAGTGAAGAGGAGTGGACACGAGTGCTGACGCTGAACCTGACAGGCGTCTTCTCCTG
>CAXTUE010000498.1:0-3839 GCA_964247355.1 uncultured Ktedonobacteraceae bacterium
GGTTCTCTCACCCTATACAACAACAATAAACTCGAAAAAAGTCAGAATAACACACTTCCCCCAATTCCCGCTTCGTGGTAATTGGGGAAAGTGTCTTCTACTGACTTTTAAATTTTCCTCTTGACAAATATAGTATGGCACCTTATAATATGGTTAGGAACTATAAGGGAGTCAATAACATGGAGATTGAACCAGAAAAATTACCGAAATATGAGATGATGCGTCGGCGGGCAAAAGAATACATCAGTGCTGATGACGATACCGTAGAGACGTACTGGTTGTTCTTCCATGTCGCGAGACAATTGCTCTCAACGTTCCAAAATAGGCTTGAGCGTTACGGTCTCTCTGATGGCAAGATGGTCATTCTTGTTCTCCTGCGTCATGCGCCTAATAACACATTAACCCCTTCGGAGTTAGCCGAACGGTGTGAAGTGACACGTGGCACTATCACAGGCTTACTCGATGGACTCGAACGCTCAGGGCTAATCGCACGCAAAAATCATCCAGAGGATCGTCGTATGCTGACTATTCAACTCACTGAGCAAGGGCTGGCATTCATTGATGAAGTCATGCCCCAGCATTTTCGACGCTTCGGCGAAATGATTCAAAGGGCTAATCTGAGCAAGGAAGAGCAACAGCAGTTCAAGGCAATTCTCAAGAAAGTTATGCAAGGTATTCCCGCCCTGCTCGAAGATTAGTACTTGTCTGTCAAATTGGTTAGGAGCATAATTTTATGCAAGTTCCCGCATCCGTCGCGCAACAACGGAGTGGTGGGTTGGCATACAAATGGATTGTTGCGATTGTAGTTGTCTTCGGCTTATTTATGAGCATCCTGGACACCACTATCGTCAATATCGCCATTCCACGCCTGCAAACCGCCTTCGGTGCCGACCTTCATAGCGTACAGTGGGTCATCACTGGCTATACTCTTGCCCAGGGTGTTGCTATACCACTGACTGGCTACTTCTCAAATCGCTTTGGCTTGAAGCGATTTTACATTGTCGCGCTCACCGCCTTCACGGTTGGTTCGCTATTATGCGGATTGGCCTGGAGCCTTCCTGTGCTTATCACATTTCGCATACTCCAGGGCTTTGGCGGCTCATTCCTGCTGCCAATGACCATCACTTTGCTCTACCGAGAGTTTCCACCGCAAGAGCGTGGCGTGGCAACTGGTTTTCTCGGTATTCCCATTCTGCTGGCACCCGCACTCGGTCCATCGCTCGGTGGCTATATCGTGACATATGGCAGTTGGCAATTGATCTTTTTCATCAATGTTCCAATCGGTATCCTGGCAGTGGTTTTGAGCACGTTGCTCCTTCGCGAGTTCCGGCCAGAGGGACGTGAGCGCTTCGATTTCGCTGGCTTCGTCTTTGTCTCGGCAGGTCTTGCCTCTGTACTCTATGCGCTCTCAAGCGCGAGTACCGATGGCTGGGGATCGACAACTGTGCTTGGCTTTCTGATTGCTGGCTTCTTATCCTTAATCCTTTTTGTGATTATCGAGCTGGCGATTATCCGACGCGAGGGCCAACCGTTGTTGGACCTCCGTGTTTTCGCGAACGCCTCGTTTACGTCGGCAAATATTGCCAACATCTGTATTACCTTTGCTCTCTTTGGCGGCCTCTTCGTTATTCCCATCTACCTGCAAAACCTGCGCGGCTTAAGTGCATTCGAGACGGGCTTGATTCTTATTCCGCAAGCACTTGGTTCAATGGTAAGCTCGCTCGTCGGTGGCCGTCTCGTTGACCGTCTAGGGGTTCGAGCGGTTGTGATACCAGGACTGCTTATCGCGGCCTTTTCCTTCTGGGAACTCTCGTTTCTCTCGCTGTACACACCATATGGTTGGTTCCAGGTGCTCCTGGTGCTTCGTGGTCTTGGTATCGGTCTTGTCGCTCAACCATTGATTGTCGCTGCACTCGCGGAGATACCGCCACGTCAATTAGCACAGGCATCCGCAATTAACTCGGTTGTACGCTCGGTTGCTAGCTCATTGGCCGTTGCGATTCTGGCAACAATTATTCAAACGCAATCGAAGGTTCATTTCAGCCACCTTGCTGAACAAGTCACACCCGCCTCTCCGCTTGGACAGTTGCTACCTCGCCTGCAAGCATTGTTCGTGTCACGTGGCACCAATGTCAATGCGGCAAGATTAGCAGCGATTCGAGAGGTTGCTGGCTTACTACAGCGTCAGGGGTATGTGTTGGCCGTTCGGGATGGCTTTCTCATCTCGGTAGGCATTATCCTGTTTGCCATTATCGCGGTCTTCTTTATTCGGAGACGTAAAGAGCCTCAACAGGCACAACCTGTTGTGATGCAGACACCAACCGATGAAGATAGTGCAGCCCGTGATGAAGCACTGCTTGCTGTATAATGCATATGTTCATTTGTATACTGTGATGTCTCTACAATATATTACGCTTTTTCTCTTGAAAGGAGAACAGTTCTCATGCGTCGAGCCATTTTAATTCCAGTCCTTGTCGTGCTTGCCGTGCTCGCCATTGCGGGTGGCATTGGCTACTACATCTACAACAACTACACGTTCTACACTACTGATGACGCTCAGGTCAACAGCCAGATCGTCAACATCTCAGCCCCAGGTGCTGGCCAACTCGCCACGCTGACTGTCAAGCAAGGCGATAAAGTCACCGCCGGTCAAGCCATCGGCACCGTTACCGTCGCTGGCACAGGTGCCAATGCGCAGAGCACCACTCTTAATATCACCAGCCCCATCAACGGCACCATTGTCCAGGTACCTGCAGTGCAGGGACAAGGCGTGGCGGCAGGTCTGACCGTGGCGCAAGTCACCGACTTGAGTAATGTCAATGTCATTGCCTATGTCGATGAAAACACGATCAACAACGTCTCCGTGGGCCAACAGGTCGATGTGCGTGTCGATGCCTATAATGGTACGACCTACACAGGCCATGTGCAACAAATCGTGCAGGCTACAGCCGGTTCCTTCTCGCTGCTGCCCACACAGGACAACGCCAGTGGCAACTTCACCAAAGTTGGTCAGCGCGTTCCTGTCATCGTCTCGCTCAATGGCAATGGTGGCAACGATCTCGTCCCAGGATTGAGTGCCAACGTGACCATTCACCTGCACTAGTTCTTTGACACCTATTGTAGGGACCGAATTCATCACGTCCTCCTGGCATATCAATTTCTGACGAGGACGTGATGAATTCGGTCCTTACAGAGGACGTATCTTCATAAATACATACATGCGGATACGTGTTTGCATGGACGGAGAGAAGGAGAAGATATGGATATCTTGATTATAGGGGGACTCCTGGTAATAGGTATTGGTGCGATTGTAGCACTCTTTTTTGTGTTAAGAAGCGACAGCACTCCACGTGCAAAAGCACCGGCGGCAATGCCACAAACAGCGCGTGAAGCACCACCAACACCCACTACATACGAGTCAACACCTCAGCGAGAAGAACTGCATGATGGAACTCCGCAAACGCAAGCGATAACTCGTGTCGTCGAGCCACCCCAAACGCAACAGGTGTCGCCAGTAGCTGAGACAAGAACAGTACCGGTTCCGCCCGTAGCACAGACAGTCGCGCAAGATGGAGCAACACGCGTGCAACCCGTAACCCAGAGTGAGCAACCACTGAGAGTTCACCTGAATGGTCAGTTTCACGAACTCGCTTCTGGCCTGCGCAGCCTACAGCAGCAAGCAACCGAGATGGAACAACGTCTCAGTTCGCTCAATCAAATGCTTGAAGGCATCGAACGCAATCAGCCCGAAGAAAGGTAGTGTTATAAATGAAAACGAGGCATGCACTCATGCCTCGTTTTCATTTATAATCTTATTCAGTAAATAAGGTTTACAAAGT
>CAXTUE010000499.1:0-3838 GCA_964247355.1 uncultured Ktedonobacteraceae bacterium
ATATATAACATATGGTTATTTCTGTGTCAAGTACTTTCCTTACTTGAAAGGTAAGCATTTGCTTACGTATACTATAAACATGATACAGACACAAGAAGCCAACATAACACAGGTAGACGTGTTTCACGCTATCTCGGACCCGACGCGCCGGGCATTACTCGATCTCGTTGCGCAGAGCGAACAACCTGTGAAGACGTTAGCGCAGGCGTTCGCGATGTCGCGACCAGCAATTTCGCAGCACCTGCGCATTCTCAAGCAAGCAGGTTTAGTCGTGGAGCGCAGAGTTGGGCGCGAACATCTCTATCGACTACAGGCGATTCCCTTACAGGAGGTCAGCGATTGGGTGCAACACTATGAACGCTTCTGGCGCGAACGACTTGAGCTACTCGGTGAACATCTGGACGCACTGTCATAAGTACAAAGCGTGTGACACAGAATGTCGTCTATCTCCGTTTACATTCGATTTCGGTTGGTACAAGGATAATGATGTAAGTGCTCAAGAACTTCTCTACGCGAAGCGTTCAATCGAGCCTGTTGTACAACTCTTTCGCGCTAACCGTACTCAGATGGGCCAACTCTTCACCTTATTAGGTGATGTAGGCGACCGCTTTATACAACTTACATCATCAGAGGGGTCGCATCCAGTTCCTCTCAATCAAATGGTAGTCATTCAAGCGACTCATGCGAGAGAGCATATTGGGGAGATTCGTGCGATACTGGACTTACACACAAGCGTGTAACAGAAAAAGAGCAGGAGAAAGTATATGCAAGTTATCACCGACGAATACATGCGCCGAAGTATGCTGGCGGCCAAAAATTATTGTATTGTGATTCTGAAGGCTGGGCCAAAAAGAAATCAGGAAGGCGTCGAGAGTATTATCTGGGAACACGGACGCAGAAATTTCGCCCTTCGTGCCGAGGGTATACTACCTATCGTCTGTCCAGTTACAGACGACAGCGAGATAGCAGGCATTGGCATTTTGAACACAAATGTGGAAGAGGCGAAAAAAGTCATGGACGAGGACCCAGGTGTGCAGGCAGGCGTCTTCGTGTACGAACTTCATCCATGTCGCAGCTTTCCTGGCGATTGTCTACCTTCGTAATGAAAATATCCGTGATGATCTGACAACGCGAACGAATTGTAGGGGTCTAATTCATGACACCCTGTTGGCAATCGATTCCGTTGGCAGGAGAAATGTAACATAGCAACATTCCTTCTAAGATTGTGAATCGCCAACAGGGTGTCATGAATGAGACCCCCTACAGTTGCGCTATGAAACCATAACGCTATCAACCGTAGACAAACAGGACGCGGCGGTGTTGTGCGAGGTTGACGCTACACCCTCTAAAATCGTGCCGCTCACGTTGACTGTCACTGTCGAACCTGGGATAAGCGTCCAGTTCGCGCCATCAGATGAGGTGTATGCGCTGAAACTGGAACCTGTACGTGATACTTTCAGGTATGCGGGTACTGTACCCGGAATATTAGCGGCTTGCGCGGCTATCGCTCCCTGTGCCGAACGATACTGTACCTGGATACCTTGCCCCGGTGTGACCGCGACCATGTAGTAGGCCGAGTCTGCGTCTGCCGATTGGCGCATCATTACACCCGTTTTTGCGTAGGCACTCGTATTGGTTTGCGAAGTTACATGTACACTGGTGCTGCCATCGCTTGCCAGATTTTGCCAGATGTAGTGAAACGAGTCATTCGTTCCCCAGATGTCGCCACCGCCCGCGACAATCGACCATATGTTGCCTGTCATTGATTGACTGCCAGCCGGTGTAGGATAGCCGATATCGCCACAGGTCCAGCCCGTTGGACAGGCTGGTGGTTGCGGTGCTCCCGCACTCACATGAACTGCATCAAATGTTGCCTGTCCCATTTGCACCGGATTATTCGATGTCACCGCGATACCTGCTAGCATGCTACCTGTTATATTCATCGTCACGGTTGACCCAGGCAGGTACGTCCAGTTCGTTCCGTCAGACGAGGTATACGTGCTGAAACTTAAACCGGAGCGTGCAACCTCAAGGTAGAGCGGTGTACTATTGCTTGTCGTAAGAGCGACAATACCATCGGGTCCGTATGGCGAGCGATATTGAACACGTAATTGATTGCCAGGAGTGATAAACGCGCCATAGTAGACCGAGCCAGAGCTTGTGTTTTGCCGTAGCATTACTCCCGCTTTCGCGTTAGTGCTCGTGTTTGCCTGTGTACTGATGTGTGCATTCACGGTACCATCAGCCGCGATAGTTTGCCAGGCATAGTGAAACTGATCGACGTAGTTGCCGATATCGGTACCCGCCCCTTGTAACGTCCAGCTATTGCCGTTTAACGCCGAATCGCCAACTCGCGCGGGATTGCCGATATCCTGACAGGACCAGCCCGTTGGGCAGGGTGTTGCTTGTGGCGTTACGCTAGGCGACGTTGTGGGTACACCGCTTGTGACGGCATTGAATGTAACGGTGCTTGTGGCGGTTGTGTTGCCTGAACTGACGGCTAAACCGCCCAGCACGTGTTCTGGCATGGCAATCGTCGCCGTGCTGCCCGGAACGAGGGTGTAATGTGTACCGTCGCTAGAGGTCGCAGCCTGAAAGGTATCACCAACGCGCTGTATTTCCAGGTAGAGTGGCGTCGTAGCTGTTGGCACCTGCACATCTGTAACGGTTCCACCGTTTTGCCCGGAGCGGTATTGCACAACCAATCCAGTTCCCTGAGTAAGTAGCACCGAGTAGTACTGTGACGCGGAATCATTGCTTTGACGAACCATCAGGCCCGCTTGGGTCGAACCCCCTGTACCTTGCGCCGTCACCTGAGCATTGATTTGTAGATCGTGATTGAGTACCTGCGTCAGCAAACGGAACTGGTCACTTGTGCTCTTGATACCTGCACCACCAGCCTGTACCGTCCATTTTGTGCCGCTCACTGTCTCGGAGCCTTTGAGAGTGGAACCCCCGATATCCTGGCAGGTCCAGTTCTTCGGACAATGGCTATCGGTAGCTGGAGGTTGAGTAGGTGTTGTCGGCAGACCGAATGCGTAGACATTGCCATCGACGCCGCCCACGTAGATTTGTCCCTCGGCAATACTCGGCGCGGCATAGAGTGTGCCACCTGTGGTGTAGTTGAAGAGACGGTCGCCTGACTGCGCGCTCAATACCTCAAGTACAGGACCAGCACCATCAACGATCATGCCATTCGAGTATGCCAGAGCACCGATAACGCGCCCCAACGTTCCATGTTGCCAGAGCACCTTTCCTGTTACCGGGTCTAACGCGCGCACTGAACCTTTATAACCAATACCATTAATAAGTGTATCCTCACCTGCTAGAAAAAGCTTTCCATTAGCGAATGTGCCTGAAGAAACACTGCCCTCGCCACATGGCTCAGGACAATCGCCGCCCGTTGCGATTTGCTGTTTCCAAATGGGACCAGCCGCTAGATGTCCACGCTTAAATGTATAGGCATAGCCATTCTTATCAATCGCTGACACGAGCGGGTTGCCAGCAGCAGCATTGAACAGAATTGGCGTTGTGCTGAAGTCGGAGTCCATAACGGCGTCACCCTCTGGCAACTTCCACGAGTCCTTCAATGTCAGTGTTGTTGCATCGATAGCAAGAAACGCCTGTGCATACGGTTGCTTAAGATTATTCTCTGTGCCTGTTGTGACATAGATTGTGTTTGTCGTTGTATCAATACTTGGCGTAGTCCAGATGCCGCCACCGATTTGGCCAGTAGGGACGACATTGAATGTATTGACAATTTGATGCGTTGTCAGGCTAACGCGCAATAGCTGACCCTGTGCGAGAGGACAATCGCCGAAGCTTGCGGTCCCAATAT
>CAXTUE010000500.1:0-3823 GCA_964247355.1 uncultured Ktedonobacteraceae bacterium
CAGCAGAACAGAGGCCACCAAAGGGTTCCCATACGATATCACATTCATCACTAGAGGCGGTGATAATTCGCTCAATCAGCCTTAGTGGTTTTTGGTTTGCATGAACAATTTTTGCTTTACTATCTTTGATGCGTTCATCGCCTCGTACTGCTGGTTCAGACCAAACATTGGTAAGGCTATGCACATGATGCCACTTTGCCCTCATCCGTTCCCATTGCTCTGCTGCGACAGGTAGAATTCCGTCAAAAGAAAAATAAGGCCATTCAGTTTGTTGTCCGTGCTTGTTGGCATATTCTGCTAGACGTTCCATCATAGCCGCAGGAGGAAAATACCAGAGATGATCCTGCGTAAAATACTTACGGGTGGCAGCATTCTTTATACCACATGCTTCATTTGTTTTATATAACGGCAGTCCTGTACTTAGCCATTCGTAGCGTAACCAATCTCGTATAGGTAGGTGTTGACCATTATTTGTCAACACTGTAACCTCGCGAACGTACTGAACGCACACCTCCGTCACCACAGGAAAGCGGCGTATTGTCTTGCTATTCACGTTGCCCGCAATGTGTGCGATACCTTTATCCCACACATGAAGGGCGCGGTATTGCCACCCATGAGAGGCTAATATTGTATGAACTGTGGCCCACCCAATCTCATTGCACCAAAACCACAGTGTAGTTTCAGGCAAAGCATGTTTAGCCCATGCTGCAATATGGGGTTCATACCACTCTGCTAAATTCTCATGGGTGAGAGGTTCACCAGGAAATAAGCCAAGCCCATATGGACCATCCGAGACGATAACTGTTGGAGCAGGCCAAATCTCATAGCGAGTTTTTGCATCAGCTAAGTCTAGCTGGACAGATTTAATTTTAGTCGTGTTTGAGATGCTTGTATCAACAATTTGCTCTGTTTGTATCTCTAGGTTAACGCACTCCTTATTTGTCTCAATCATGCTCAGCCCCTTTTTAATAGTAAATAGTCGATATTGGACTATACGTATAGCCGTATTATTATACAAGAGATATTCGATTTTAGACTATTATTAATTGTTTTACAAGATATCACTCTACTAGCAAGAGGTCAATATGGAAAAGTCCATATTCACTCATAATTATACGCTTTTTCTTGCCCTTTTGAGAGAAGAACGAAAAAAAGCTGGTTTAACTCAGGCTCAAGTGGGCGAACAGCTTCAACAGACTCAATCATTTGTAAGCAAATGCGAAAGAGGTGAGCGGAGAATAGATGTTATCGAGCTATACGTATATTGTCAAGCTATCGGTATTTCGCTTGAAGATTTTGTTCAACAACTTAAAGAGATGCTAGAGAAGTCAGGAATAAAAGAGTGAACACTCAAGAGGTGTTAGATATAGCTACTAATGCAGTTTTGCGATTGAAGGGACATACTTTAGATGTTCTCACAGTGAAAAAGCCGCAAGATATGCAATCAGCTATTGGCCTTTCTAAAGTAGTGAGTAAGCTTTCGCCGATTGTTGGTAACACGCTAGAGACAGTTCTGGTGCAGTATTTGAACTCAACGCATGTGTGGCCCGAAGGGTGCTTATAGGTAAGGCAAGACCCAGATTTTCCCGATATGATTTTATCAGGAATGGCTTTGCCTCAACCAGGGATGGAAGTAAAAGCATGGTTTCCATTAGCAACCGAAATTACTGCAAGATTTCGTGATAGCCAAGCTCTTTTACAGGAGTATAACACTAAGGTCGTTGTGATTTGCTGGTTGCCCGAATTTGTTATTGCTGGCAAACCTAAAATTATTGACGTATTTGTCTGTGATGCAATTGATTTTGCTAAGGCGCGTGATGTTCACTATCATAATCCTCCTGACTATATTGTTCTTGAGCCAGAGGATACAAGTTTGCGCACACGTAATCTGCAGCAGAAAAATTGTAATGGGCTTAGATTTCAAGGAACTACACTACAACATCAAGAGGCTCAAACTGTTGTTAACTCCTGGGGTGCTGAGGGAAAAACCTACAAAATTGAACCTGGTTATCAAAATTTGCTTCATGAACTAACAGCACGTTTTCCTTATCGCCTTGATACGAACTTCGCTAAGATAGATCGAATTGCTTTAGGAAGCCTGGAAGCGTTTAAGCAGAATGTAATGCAAACCACCTTCATTGACCGATCAATACGAATGTGGATTGACGCTATTACTAAATCTGATACCTCTGCTCTTATGACATTAATAGAACCTGACGCGCCTTCTGCTATTCAATAAAAGGTGATGAATAAGGGTAACAAAGGAAGGCAAACATAAATGGATCTAAAACAGCTATTAAGGGAAGTAGAGCAAGTCTCTCAAGTATATGCAGAGAAATATAACATAGAGCGAGATGCGACGTGGTTTGTCTTGAAATTACAGGAAGAAGTTGGTGAGCTTATTCAGTCCTACCTTATGCTTTCAGGAAAAGCACGTACAAAGGGAAAGTCTTCTGAAGAAATTCGAGCTGAGTTTAACAAGGAAGTTGCTGACGTTTTTTGTCATACGCTTTTATTGGCTCAGTTTCATGATATAGATATTGAAGATGAAATAAAGAAAAAATGGCTATCATGGAACAACTGATGAGAAGATAAGGAATCGTCTACATGTAGGGACCGATTTATCACGTCCTCTTAACATCTCGATTGCCGACAAGGATGTGATAAATCGGTCCCTACAGATTACACACGTACACGAGTCATGTAGTGATGGGTTGCACAACTTATCATAATGGTGAGGAAGAAGGCGAAACCGAGCATCCAGGGGGCGAACGGTTGTGTATTTCCGGTGCTCACTGCATGTGGGTCACTGCCTGTACCGGGCATACCGGGGACACCGGGGACTTGGGCTGAGACAAGTTGAATAGCGGGAGTACCATTGACGACGCCGATAGCAAAAACACTGGTTACTGTCCACGGCTTCACATTTGAGTTGAGCGAAAGAGTCTGGCTGGCTGGAACGGCAGCGTTCAATGTGTAGGAGCCAGAAGGGATATTTACGTAGTTACTTGCTGTCTTATATGTCAAACCACTTGCAAGCGTACTAGAGCCATTCGATATATTCACACCAGTTGCATTAGGGGAAAGATGATAGATGCGTAATTTCGCGTCTTTTGTGGAAACGACATTGTTATCTTCAAAAACTAAAAGAGAAAATCCCGCCGCCTTTGTGCCAACTGCTGCTACGGTATAAGGGGTTCCTGGACTGACTGTGATTGTCTGCGTGATAACAGCGGCATCGACACCTGTACCAATGAGGCCAATTTGAATGTTGTGTTTCCCTACTGGTAACGCTTCATAGGGGGTGACAACACCAAATTGGAAATTGCTTAGCAGCTTGTTCCCATCTACAAACACATCAACAATACCGACATCAGGAGATGCATGAATAACACGAATGTACGCCATACTTTCAGCGCGAACCAGCGTCGGTCTTACGCTGAAGAGCGCAAGCAACACAAATGCACTACCCATAATGGAAGCACAAACAAACTTTATAGTGCGTTGATGCATCTTCGATATCCTCTTTCAACTTCCAACGTTCTTTCTATCTAAAACATACGCCACACTCATCTTATCGGATTACTGACTTAAAAAATTCTTTACTCCGCCTGTGGAGGTAACATATCCGTAAAAGTAATCTGAAAAACCTGTAAAAGCGTAGTATAGGATGAGTGGCGATGAGTGTTATTGACATAGCAAGTTTCTCCACATCCTTATACTTCGAGGTGTAACGTGCAAGATGTACGATCTCTTCGCTCCGCAGGAAGCGTCATACAAGAGCGTTTTAAGGTAGAGCAGTTATTGGGTACAGGTGGCGTTT
>CAXTUE010000501.1:0-2400 GCA_964247355.1 uncultured Ktedonobacteraceae bacterium
CCTCTATACGACGCATCGTATGGAAGGGGCGATTCCCCTTGCGGGCACCCTGGTCCCGACCACATGTGATGATTGACAGTCCAGTACGTCTTAGAACAGTTTGGAGTTTTCCTATGCAACATACGTCTTTTCCGAATACGCTTTTCTATGGTGGAGATTATAATCCTGAACAGTGGCCTGAAGCGATTTGGACTGAAGATATGCGACTCATGAAGCTTGCGCATGTCAATATGGCCTCAATCAATATTTTCTCGTGGGCCATGCTTGAACCCAGCCCGGACTCCTACTCCTTCGACCAGCTAGACCGCATCATGGATATGCTGGCACAGAACGGTATTGCCGCTGATTTGGCGACGGGAACAGCATCGCCGCCAACGTGGATGAGTCGCTTGTATCCTTCGATGCTGCCCGTGACGCGCAATGGTCGACGTATGTCTCATGGTTCACGCCAGCACTATTGCCCGAATAGTCCTGATTTTCGACGCAAATCTGGTGCGCTTGTGCAACAGCTTGCGGAGCGATACGCAAAGCACCCCGCGCTTACAATGTGGCACCTGAACAACGAGTACGGTTGTCACACACCGGTATGTTATTGTGATAATTGTGCGGAAGCGTTTCGCATCTGGCTACAAGAGCGTTATCAATCGTTAGAGGCAGTCAACGATGCGTGGGGTACAAGCTTTTGGAGTCAACGCTACTACGACTGGGAAGATATTCTGCCCCCACGCGTCACTCCTGCACAGAACAATCCAACACAAAGCCTGGACTACTGGCGTTTCATGTCTGACTCTCTGCTGGCTTGCTATCGTGTTGAGGAGGATATATTACGCGCAATCACTCCTACGATTCCGCTTACAACTAACTTGATGGTTGGCTTCAAACCTGTTGACGGCTTCACATGGGCATCCCATATGGATATTGTCTCATTCGATATGTATCCTCCAATCTCTACACCTGCATGGCAGGCTGCTTTTCCGCATGATTTGATGCGTTCGCTGAAAGGTGGCAAGCCGCACCTGATTATGGAGCAAAGCCCAAGTCAGGTCAACTGGCAACCGCAAAATCCGCATAAGCGTCCAGGGCGTATGCGTTTACACAGCTTGCAGGCACTCGCGCATGGTGCCGATGGCGTGTTGTTCTTTCAGTGGCGACAATCGCAGGCGGGTGCCGAACAATTCCATAGCGCGATGGTCCCGCATCAAGGCAGTGAGAACACGCGCATTTTTCAGCAGGTCGCTCAGGTGGGAGCCGATTTAGAAAAGCTCTCAACCGATGTTGTAGGTTCACATATTCCCGCCGAAGTTGCAATTGTGATGGATTGGCAAAACTGGTGGGCCGTTGAATATCTGCCAGGGCCAAGCAATCGTCTACACTACTGGGAGCAACTCTTGACCTACTACCGCGCATTCCACAAATTCAATATCGCGGTTGATGTCGTACCACCTGACAGCGATTTGAGCAAGTATAAACTGGTTGTTGCGCCTTTGTTATACATGCTGCGTCCAGGGGTGGCGAAAAACCTCGCGCAGTTCGTCGAGCGTGGCGGCACATTCTTGACAACCTTCTTTAGCGGTATCGTTGACGAAAGCAATCATGTGGGTCTCGGCGGCTATCCTGCTGAGCTACGCAAGTTGCTAGGTATTTCTGTCGAGGAATTCGATCCCCTGACGCCAGAAATGACAAATGAGGTCGTTATCCAGGAAGGTCCGTTACGAGGCACTTATCCCGCAACACTCTGGGGCGAACTTATTCATGCTGAGGATGCTCAAGCTCTGGGCGTCTTCGCCAGCGACTATTACGCCAATCATCCTGCTCTAACCGTCAATTCCTTCGGACAGGGACATGCCTACTATCTAGCGACGCAGAGCGACACCCAACTACTCGATAAACTTACACAGCATCTTTGCCAGCATGCAGGCGTTTCGCCAGTATTGGAGGCACCCGAAGGCGTTGAGGTTACGAAGCGAGTAAGAGCGGATGGGAAGAGTGTGTACTTCTTGCTTAATCACACTGAACAGGCGCAACAGGTGACACTACCAAGCGGCAATTTTGCGTCGTTGCTTGATGGAAAGAGTGTTACGGGACTGGTTGAGGTAGGGGCGGTAGATGCGGTAGTTTTGTTGAAAGATTAAACAAATGGATTGAGTACTTGATGTACTCAATCCATCGAAAATTTTTCTAGCTGAATAGTCATTAAACCTTGTAAGGTATCGCTTATATTTTAGTAACGCTTATTAATCTCTTCTATCTTGCTCTTATCATAAGAGTACCTGTACAATCTTTTTATAAGATTGTAGGAGTAACTAATGGCAAATCATAAGTTGCGCGTAGCTAGGGCCAAAAAGCACTGGTCAATGGAAACTGCCGCCGATAAAATTGGTGTTAGCAAGACTTCAATAC
>CAXTUE010000501.1:2410-3544 GCA_964247355.1 uncultured Ktedonobacteraceae bacterium
AGCAAAGACCTCATGGCACCTCCCTTGATCTCATATGTTCTGCTTATGAAATGACAGCAGAGGAGCTAGGTTTCACGCTTACGACCGAACAAATTAATGAGTCTGCTATCACGTCAGCACAAACAAGTGGTCATCTTGACTTACTAGGAGCTGCGATTGGACACTTGGCACATCTCTACTTACGAGAGGAAGAAAATGCTTTTCAAGCGTACATGCTTTTAAATGAGGCAAGAAAATACGCCCGTGGAAACAATGCATTAATGGGATGGCTGTCAATAGTAAATGCTGCTGTCGTAGCTAAAATGGGAAATAAAGAAGAATGTCAAGTAGCTATTAATGATGCAATAGCTGTTGCAAATACGACGCAAAGCCAAGAGAAAGATGTTTATTTCATGGATTTTAGTTTAGCAGGTGTTAACGCTTTTGCTGGCAACTGCCTATGTGTCACGATAACCTAGGATAAACACATCTTCGGGACGTACTAAAGGAACTTTCCCTGTAATATCAATGAGACCACGTGGACCATTACCCGTTAAAATTGCAAGCTCCATATCGGCGGCCTCACCCGTTGGTGACGACTTGCCATCATAAAAGTCCTGATGACCATCGACAAAGGCGAGACCAACATATCCAAAGACATCTTGTAGTGCTGCGAATACGCCAACAAGCAATGTACAGTCTCCCCCGATTATAAGAGGTCGTTCCTTTTGCGCAAGCATTACCCCGATTTTCTCACGAATGATTGACGAGGCAATGCATATTTGATGAAAGCCAATCATGCCTGTTGCAACGTCGCGCTGAGAGTTATCTATACTCGTTGCTAAATCGCCACTATCTTCTACATGAAATGCTGTAACGAGACCAGCAGCCCTGAGAGCTGCTGGCATCCGTTCCACTCCAATTGCGCGTCCACTACAGTCAATCGGCACTCCAACAAGAGTTGTTACAAATGAGTTATTGGGCATACACGCTTTTTCGTTTCTTTACTCAATCATCCCAAACAGATTATTCAACGATTCGGCCAGTGTGGGATGAGCAAACACGCCTTCCTGTAAGACATTGTAGGGCAACTTGCCAAGCATGGCAATTTCCAGCATTGACATGATTTCGCCGCCTTCTATGCCGAGGATAGCG
>CAXTUE010000501.1:3554-3815 GCA_964247355.1 uncultured Ktedonobacteraceae bacterium
AGAATAAGCTTTGTATCCGGGTCGACGATAACCTTCATCATGCCTCGTGGCTCGTCAATCTCAAGGGCGCGCGCGACGTAGTTCATTGGCATTTTGGCAACTTTGAAGTTTTTGCCTTGCTGTTTCGCTTCGGTCTCGCTGAGTCCCACACGCCCAAGCTGTGGGTCGATAAACACGGTATAGGGAACAAGACGGTCTGCGATACTTGCCTGACCATGCTCAATCAGGTTTGTGCGAATAATGCGGAAGTCGTCATACGAG
>CAXTUE010000502.1:0-3811 GCA_964247355.1 uncultured Ktedonobacteraceae bacterium
AATTCATTGTTTTTCAGTTCTTTCCAGAAACCAAGGCACCCGCAAGGGGCATGCCCCTTGCGGGTGCCCTGGATACCACATACCGTGCGCAAGTGTCATGAATAAGCCCTCTACCAATTCGGTGATAAGGTAAACGTACCTCGTACAATCGCATCGCTCATCGTGACGATACGCTTCATTTCGCGGACATCGTGGACACGCACAATATCCGCTCCCTGTGCTATCCCAAGTGCAACACTTGCCGCTGTACCCTCAAGTCTATCAGACGCGGGAAGTCCACCAAGCACACGTCCAATCGTCGATTTGCGTGAGACACCCAGCAGGATTGGACGCCCCAACGAGCGCAGTTCTCCGAGCCGACGCAACAGTTCTAAATTCTCCTCCGGCGTCGTTCCAAAACCAATGCCGGGATCAATAAGAATATGCTCCCACGCTATTCCTGCCGCAAGTGCCATATCAATACTACGAGCAAGATTGCGTATCACATCGCTCACAATATCATGCTTTTCGTAGCCACGCATATTCGCCATCAGCGCAACAGGCACCCCGTACTCTTTCACGACTGTAGCCATCTCAGGGTCCTGCCGAAAGCCCCAGATGTCGTTGACGATACAGGCACCTGCGGCAAGAGCCTGTGCCGCTACCTCTGCTTTATATGTGTCGATGGATATCATCACGCTTTCTGGTAACGTTGCACGTAGAGCTTGCACAACGGGAATCACACGAGCCAACTCCTGCTTCGCCGATATAACAACTGGCGCATTTGGACGCGTCGACTCACCTCCAACATCTATCAGAGCCGCCCCTTCCGCCACAAACGCTTGCGCCTGCATGACTGCTCGCTGCACAAAAGCATCATCCTGAGCAAGTCCATCGCCAGAAAAAGAGTCTGGCGTGACGTTAACGATGCCCATGATATGCGTATGTTTGCCCCATTCGAGGCGATATTTGCTCCATATAGTCGGAGGGAAGTTGTTGGACATGAATTAGCCTCTTCTCTGAGATTTTAACTTATGATATCCGCTTTCATTGTCTCATGACAATAGACCATGCTATACTAGCAACAAGATATGTTTTCTACTATCTTTCATCATCGCGCTCTTATAAATTTTTTTGATAAGATGGGAACACGACCATTATGCAAAGTACATCTGAAATGAAGCGTCTTACGCCCGCCGTCAATACTACGCGTCGCTGCCGTGAATGCAATGAAGAGGCACTGGGGCGTTGCCCAGATTGTCATCATGGCTTTTGCCAGGACCATTTCCCCAAACAACAACACTCACCTTGCGCTGAGAAGCAGATGAAGATGTCGCAAACACAGGTATGCTATGTATGTGGTGCGCAGGTGTATCCCGATCAGTGGTCACTCTCGAAGACCTCGCACTTCGTTGACCAGTTCTCCTGTCAGGGCTGTGGACGGCATATCTGCGACGAACTCCATACGCAACGCAAGGTCGAGGATGTCGTGATCACACGCGAGGGATTACGTGGACACCGCTATCAGTATATAAACCGCTATTGCGACCTGTGCGCGCCTGTTTCTAATGTCGGCGGTATCAGGGGAGCGGCACGTCTCGCAGTAGCTGTAGGTACTGTGCTTGTCAGTGTCTTTTATTACCTCCATCGCTAGGTTTGAGCATCTATAGTACAGATAGAGAAAGGGGTAAGAGACGTTTCGTGCGCTAAACTCGTGTTGTAGATCTAGGAATGCTGCTTAGTTGTAATGCATTTGTCATTCTCCACGTCGTCTCGTTATTACTATTCATGACAGTATCACCGACCATACAATCCACACTGCTTCGTCATAATCAAGCAATTACTGAAGCATTGCGAAGCGCAGTGTATAAAGCGGAAGATGGACAGGCCAAAGCGAACGTGTTACAGGCATTTTATGGGCAGATGCACTATCATCTTGGCTGGGTGGATACGCAATTCCAGGCAGTACAAAGCAATCCTGGCAAATTGCTACGTCCCACGCTTCTCCTCCTTGCATACGAGGCGTCAGGTGCTTGGGGCTTGGCTATAGATGAAAACACAGCGTACCTCCGTCGTGCTTTGCCAGCCGCCGCCGCCATCGAACTCACACACAACTTCACTCTTATACATGACGACATCGAAGATGGCGATGCAGAGCGCCGTCACCGTCCTACGCTATGGAAGCAATGGGGCATTCCCCAGGCACTCAATACCGGCGATGGTTTGTTCGCGCTTTCCCGCCTTACTCTCTGGGATGTGCTCGACGAGGGTGTAGAAGGTCTGGTTGCCGCACGTCTCGGTGCCGCCCTTGACCGCGCCTGCCTCATCCTCTCGGAAGGCCAATATCTCGACATCAGCTTTGAGCAACGCCTGGATATTTCGGTCGCTATGTATGTAGACATGATTCAAAGAAAGACGGGCGCGCTCATGGCCTGCGCCGCCGAAATGGGTGGACTGCTGGGAACACACAACCAGGAAACAATCGAAAGCCTACATCGCTTCGGTTGGGCAATGGGCATTGCGTTTCAGGTGCGCGATGATATCCTCGGCGTCTGGGCATCGACGGCGGAACTGGGCAAAACACCGGCAGGCGATGTCTATCGCCGCAAGAAAAGCCTTCCCATTCTACACGCTTTGGAGCATGCATCAGAACGAGACCAAGCATTCTTGCGCGAGGTATATACACAACAACATTCCCTCTCACCAGAGCAAGTAGAACATGTTCTCGCTATCTTCGCGCGTACAGAGACAAAGACATACTGCCGCGATTTTCTTGCCCAGCAATGCACATTGGCTCATGAAGCGTTAGACAGTGTTCCACACTATAACAACCCTATTTCAGACAGAGCGCGCAATGATATGCAAACATTAGTGCATTTCGTTGAGGATGCCCTGTAGGATAACACAAAAACAGGCACTGCGTTGGCTTTGAAAGCCAAAGCAGTGCCTGTTTTTGTGTTATCCTACATTTTTTATATAAGCCTCCATAAAACAACCTTGTTGCCTGCTGAAACAGCTAACTGATTATTATCTGGTGCCCAGCTAATGCTACGTACAGGCATATTTTGCTGCACAGTCATTGTAAGCAATGGTTTCTGAAGCTGTGTTGCCTGCCAGAGCGAGAGAACGCCGTTGCTGCTACCGACAGCAAGAAATTTTCCATTTGGCGACCATGCAAGCGAACGGATAGCTGTATGCGCTACCTGTATCCGTTGTGGCGTATCAACACACTGGCGCGCTCCATTAACCATAGCAGTTTGTTGGCAGGTCTGTCCATTCCAGAAACGCACAATGCCATCGTCACCGCCTACCGCAAGTGTGGTGTCAATGGGCGAAAACGCTAACACACGCATCGGAACCTGTGCATCGAGATAGAAGGCATGTACCTCTTGCCCATCCATAGCGTTCCACACGCGAACTGCACCACCTTGAGACGACGACGCGACGGTCTGCCCATCTGAAGACCAGGACACGCTCTCTACAGGCGTATTATGACGCTGAAACGTGGTTTGCGCACGATAAGCTGTTGTATTCCACACAATGGCATGTGTGTCCAGAGCACCTGAAACGACCTGTAGCTGTGAATTTTGTCCCGTCCACGCCAAACTCGTCACGGTTGCCGTATGTCGATGTGTCGAACGTCCCAGTTGTACACCATTCTGTGCATTGAGGAAAAGAATCTGATTGTTTGCACCCGTAACAACTTTTTGGCCATCAGTAGACCACGCAAGAGCACGTATTGAGGCCGGATGAGCAACGGTCTGATGCACTGTACCATCCGTTCCCCACAGTAAAAGTTGAGCATCATCAGCCCCACTCGCAAGCATTGTGC
>CAXTUE010000503.1:0-3799 GCA_964247355.1 uncultured Ktedonobacteraceae bacterium
GTCTCAATGTGTTATTCCATCTAAACAACACACCGTATTAGACGATAGACAATGCAAAAAGTCACTCTATTCTGGGGCGGTTTGCGAGAAGGTTTTCGCCTCAGCAATCCAAGTCTGAATCTCTTCGACGGTGGGAGTGCGATTAGCGAGTTTCTGCTTTGCTTGCAAGTCTACCAGAGTTTTATGCAGGTTATCAGCCTTGCGGTGCTGCAATTCTTTGCAGCTATTCACGCCCGCCTCTTCCAGCAGGTGAGATAACGCCTCACCAACGCCTTTTAAGCGCATCAGATCGGCACGGTTCGCCAGTTCCTTAATAACTTGTGAAGTTGTTCCTGCTTTGTGTGCAAGATCGGCACGCTGCTTCTCAGTTTTCGCATGCTCGAGTAGGTGCGCTGTGTTCTTGATACCTTCTGCCTCTAGTTTTGTGTGAAGTTCGGGGGTCATGCCTCTGACCTTACTGATTGGATCGCTCATGAACTTTTTCCCTTTCTTTACTTTTGTTGTAATGCTATAAGCAGAACACTTTCATTATAATATCACATCCGTAAACATTGAGTGTGCAATGTGGAAGCAATGGTAAAGAGTCACACTTTTTGGGTATATATCAGGAAACAGCTACTGGCAAGATAGAAGAGATATGTTATAATGCCTGCAATATAAGACTTCATAGCGAAGCATGAAAATGGTGATTACACTTCATACTTCATAGATGCTTATCGCTATGCCTAATGCAAAGTTCAATTAGTATAGAGCGGTGTGAACAGCTATATGGCAAGTAATAACTATTCGTATGACCCAAAGAATGTATTTCCCATAAACAATGCTTCTACGCCTGCAAGCGGTCCGAGTGGAACTGAGCCGGAAATTGTGTTGCCAGCACAGACCCCATCGACTCCATCTTCTCAACAACCATCTGCGCCATCTCAAGCCTCCGGGCAATTCCTCGCATCATCTGAAAATGGAGGGCGGGTCAGCAATCAGCAACGTCTTACTCCTGGCACAGAGCTATCTGATGGGAAACGCTATCGCATCGAGCGTATGGTTGCGGCTGGCGGCATGGGTGCTGTGTATCGTGCTATCGATAAGCGTTTCAACAAGCCGTGTGCTGTCAAAGAGATGCTTGATGATTTTCAAAGTGAGAGTGAACGTGCCCAGTCTGTCGAATGGTTTTCGCGTGAGGCGTCGCTTTTGCTTGAGCTGAACCATCAATGTATTCCACGTGTGCGCGATTTCTTTGTTGACGGCGGCAGACACTATCTCGTTATGGACTTCATCGAGGGCCGCACAATGGGTACAGTCCTGGAGCAGGAAGCTGTTGTTGCAGGTATAAACGGAGCAAGAGGTGTTGCGGAGGGACGAGCGCGCCACTGGGGACAACAAATTTGTAGTGTTCTTTCCTATCTGCATCGCCTCTCACCACCCATTATCTTTCGCGACCTCAAACCAACGAACATCATGGTGACAGACAACGATGACATTAAGCTGATTGATTTCGGTATAGCGCGTACCTTCCAATCGCAGCATCAGGCAACAATCATTATGACGGTAGGTTATGCGCCGCAAGAGCAGTTGCTTGGCAATCCAGAACCACGTAGCGACCTCTATGCGCTGGGTGCTACGCTCTATAGAGTTCTCACACGTCATGATGCATCAAACAACAAACCTACAATATTCTCGTTTCCTCCATTGCGCTCACTTCGTCCAGATGTATCACCCGCCTTTGAGCAAGTTATCATGAAAGCACTGGCGATGTTTCCAGATCAACGCTGGTCCAACGCGAGTGAAATGGAGAGGGCAATTCTCAACCTGCCACCGCTTCCTGTAAACACAATAAGTTCTGGAATACCAACTGGTAAAACAGAGTTGCGCCCACCAGCAAATCCTAACACACCAAATAGTGTTAGAGTCTCGTTACCCAATAACGCGCCAATCGTGCAGTTGGGCATTAATGGACCAGCCGGTCAACAGATTATCGCGGCCACAAACGCGATTACAGGTGGACGTATAGATGAGGCGTATGCGTTAGTGCAACGTGCGTATGGACTTGAGCCAAATAACGCACTTGTTCATAAGCTCTTTGGTCAGGTCTTTGCGCGCCGACAGCAAGCTGATCCTGCTATACAAGCCTACACGCGGTCCCTCCAACTCAATGTTGAGGATGCAGAAACGCACAAGTTATTGGGAGATGTCTGGCTCTTTCTGCGGCAACAGCCACCACAAGCTATTCCAGAATACCTGCAAACGGTACGCTACAATCCTAGAGATTATGAAGCGCATCAGCGTCTGGCACAGTGTTATGAGCGCACACAACAACTTGATCTTGCCCTGCGGGCCTATCAGGAAGCGGTTCGTCTCGCGCCAAAGCAACCAGCCATCATGGGACCACTGCAATTTGCACTCGGTCAACTTGCTATGCGCATGAATTCGTTTCAGATGGCGGAACAAGCCTTTGTACAGGTACTTATGATAAACGCTGCCGATTATCAAGCACGTTTCTTATTAAGTCAGGCATATGAAAAGCAGCACAAATTAGAAGATGCATTTCGTGAGTGTTCGTATGTTGTCGGTCCTTTGGGCAAAACTAATCCTGCGGTACCACAACTTTATCAGCGTCTTCGAGCGCAACTCGGACGCTAATATTTTACTAGACCCATCAAAGGGAGAACTTATTCATGAGTACGTATTCATCCACTTTCACTAAGCGAAAGGGTACCGGGCTGACTGTCTGGGCGTCGTACTGCGTACTCTCCGGGCTTCTTGCACTTTTCACATGTACTATATTCTCATCAACAGTACTGGCAATCAGAAAAGCCGCGCAACCAGAATACATGGCACGTGCAGGCGTGGCGGTTGTGCGCATCGCCGCCACATACAGTGCTCAAACGTTAGCACCAGCGATATCGTCAAAAACACAGGGCGCGGCGACGACTCCTACCTTACCGCCTGTTACCTGTACTGGCTTAGGCGTGGTAATCGCCAGTTGGACAGGAAGCGCAAACGAGCAGAACACCTATATCATGACTGATGGCTCCCTCGTTAATGCAAAGGGATTTACGTGTCAAGCGAACCCGCTTCCCACTCCTCCTCCTGGGATACCGGTAGCAAAACCTCTGAGCCTCTCAGCAATCAGAGTGTATTTCAGTACAGCATATAGCGACATCCCAACAGAGGTAACAATCAATGATATGAATAGTGTGCATTGTAGTGCCGACAAGTGTAACAACGGTGTTTCTCTCTTCTCTTTTCATAGTGCCACTCCCTTTCCATTTATCGAGCTGCCGCCTGCGAGTAGCACTGCACAGTCCAATGTTGCCGCTATTCAGCTCAGCCTCTCCTCATCAAACGTAGCGACGCCCACCTCATTGTCAGCACCACAGCACCTGACGCCCACAGAAACATCCATTCACGGAACGAACGGTGACAACTTGAGTGCTCTTGAAGGTGGAACACCTGTGGTTGATGCACACGGGTTTCTCGATGAACTGTACACAAAAGATGGGACAAATGCGAAATTTGTAACGGCAACCGATATTCGTACTCTTTTGAAAGAACAAAACTTGATGACCGACTCACACCATCCAAACACTGTAAACGACGCGTGGCAAAGTGGTATGAACGCATATGCTCAAGGCTCAGGACAGTACGCGCAAGCGAACAAGAATTTCAGGCAGGCGTATACTGCTAGCAATTCGCAATTCCAGGGCGCGCTCACGTTTGCTAACTCGACATCACCCACAAGTCAGCAAGGGAATGGACCTGCAAATGGGAAATCAGGCAATGGTATAACCCTGCCATATAT
>CAXTUE010000504.1:0-3428 GCA_964247355.1 uncultured Ktedonobacteraceae bacterium
GCGGGGACGGGGTATACGCAGGATAGGGGAGAGATGGTGCTGGATAGCCTTGCTGAATTTGCCAAGATGCTGGCTCAGTAGGCGCGACAGAAGACGAGGGATAGCTCTGCTCTCTGTACTGAAACTCTTCATAACGTGATGGGTGGCCCTGCCCTGGTTCTTGTTGCCCTTGCCATTGGACAACTGATGATTGTGGGACATGTGGATCATAAAAGGGGAGCTGATTCATTGTTCCCGTGTTTCCTTTCTATTCAGCAGCTGCACAGCCTCACATTTAAAGCGTTATATTGTAGACTGCTACTCATGATATCTTCATGACTTTTTTCATATCACTATGTTTCTATGATTCTATACGTTAGAGAGCAAGGAAGCTAGTCTTGTGCAGCAAGCTAGGACTATTTTCTTACTAAATCTGTAGCCACAAACTCATTACTTTTCCCTAAGTGCGTGTGAGAACAGCAAGTGCAGGTGTACCTAAAACACCGAAGTTGAATTGGTGGTGCATACAGGATACGGCTATTGGTGTTCATCGCGTACTATAATTGTCTTCCCTGTGCGTAAAATCCTGCATTGTGTCCATCTCGTACCACTGTATTGCGTAGTTTTTCGCTGGCGTTGCTGTATAAATTGCTGTATTTTTGTGAGGACTGTGTACTGAGTATGATGAGAAGATTTAAACTACTCACGGTGCTTTTTTCATGTGGTGTAAATCCTGCTAACATAGCTTCTCAGGCGAGTTCGTATTTTTGATTTGTCCAATGGTATCTAGCGTTTTCTACTTACGTCTAGTCGTTTTGCTCTCAGTTTTGCTCCCATAATTTTTGTAGTGTTTTGCGTAAGCTACCCACTAATTATAGGTGAGTCATCTGGCAAGGAAGTGGTAACTGTTGTTTGATGGATGACTTGAATGACTTCTTTGGAAAGTAATTCTAGCTTTTGCTGTCAACATTGCTGTTAAGGCTATTACTGCAATGTTGACAGCAAAAGCTAGGATAGAAGACAATTTAAGCATTTTGATGTGTTGCACTACCTAGAACCTAACTGGCTCTTCGTCGGCTCCGCTCAGCAGAACCACGACTCAGTAAGATGCGGCAATACCTGTGGTGTCCCGTAATTGCACAGAGCCTTGAACAAAGACAACCGTGTCCCTTGCGCTGCATACACCAGAGCCTTCACTCGCAGAAACGTCTCAACTGTATTGCCCTGCGAACACTCGGCTTGCTCAACCTGTTGCGCTATCTTTCGCTGTAATTCGTCCATTCGAGGATCAGGATGTCGCCAGCGATAAGTATACTCTGAGGCATCAAGTTCACCCAACCACCCTGCACTATCAGGCTCACTCAACAAAGCCGAACCAGGAGGAATCAGCAGACGAATAGACAAATGTACAGGGTCGATATGCTCTATAAGGTGCCGTTCCTCAAAGAAGTCAAGCAACGTCGCATAACTTTCTAATGTCTCCCACGGCGAGAACGGCAACAACGATGGTCTAAGCGGTATCCCAACTTGCTGCATCACATCGAAGACCTCAACTACATCCGCCGCCGTATGTCCCTTATCAAGATGTAGCAATACATCGTCATTTAACGATTCAACCGCCGAGACCACAAAGACACAACCAAGTTCGCGCATCTCTGGTAAAAGATGGCGATGTTTCAGTAAGTGCTCAACCTTGATCGTCGCGTCAAATGTCACATCTGGAAATTCCTCATGCATCGCTCGTACTACGCGTAACGCATGTGTTGGTCCATTCCAGAAATCGGGGTCGCCAAACGTGATATGCTGCACACCCTGCGTGACCTGCGCTCGAATGTCAGCTAAAACCGTCGTCACCGGCACGGCAAAAAAGCGGCCATTGTAAATCGGCGTCACAGGACAATGCAGACACGTGTGTTTACAACCACGCGTGGTCTCCGTATATCCGGCCAAGCGTATTTCATTGCCTATCTGTAACCGCGCATATTTATCAGGCGATGGCAATGACTGTCGATCTGGCACAAGAAAAGGCGTACGCTCTATCCACGGTCCACTTACATGTGTTCGTGTATGCACTCCCGGAATATCAGTCTCTTTACACTCACTCAAAGCAGCAACTAGACTCAGTAGCGGCATCTCGTACTCGCCACCAATCGCCGAGTCGATGGTGTCTTGTAGTAAGTAGTCAGCATTTAACAGTGCATACAGACCGTAGAGACAGATGTGTGCGGAAGGATTGGCCGCTCGCACACGACGCGCGATTTGCTCGCCAAGTCGTAGCGCGGTATGCATAGGCACAGAAATACCGACGAAGCGAGCTTTTTGTATCGCTTTGTCGGTCAGCGTCTCGACAGAGGTATCGACCGCTACAGGGCTATAGTCTGCTTGTCGCAACATGGCAAGTAGTGAGGCGAGATGAAATGGTGAATGACCAAGTTCATAACAGGAAATGAGAAGAATGTCGCCGGAATTTCTCATTTTCTGCGGGCAGCTCCTCCGCCGCCACCTTTACTACTCGGTGCGCCGCCACCCTTACTACTGGGAGCCGCTCCCGCTCCTGCACCAACGCCTTCAGGCGACCAACCCTCTGGCATCTGCGCATCGGCCCCGAAGAAAAACTCTTCCATCTGCTCTCGCAAAATCTTGCGCGATTCGGGATCAGCCATATTCAGCCCGTAGTGATTGATGATAAGTGTGCTTTGAGCAGGCCACATATCATATGCCTGCTTTGAAATCTGCTCATAGATACGTTGCCCCAAAGGACCCGGAAACGGTGGTTTGTCCAACCCCGGAAGTTCGCGCCCCAGTTTGACACAATACACAATGCGTGCCATGATGAAATCTCCTTAGCGTGTTTGCCATGTTCTTACTAGATGATACCATAAAAATGCAAGAAACCATAACAACTCATCGCCCGCATGTCTTGTTCTTCGGCATGCAAGGCGACTTCTCAACTCCTTCGTTGCAAGCATTGCTCGCCAATGATATTGATGTATGTGCTGTAGTTATTCCTACCTCGCCCATTCCCGGAAGACTGCAACCCGCTATCCAGCGTCGAGAGCAACTCCGTGGAGCACGCTCAACTCTCGCATTGCTTGCTGTGCATCCCTCGATTGTAGATATAGCTTGGAAGCAAAACATTCCGGTGTGGGAAGTGAAAAGTTTATCGGATACTACAACACATGAAATACTCGCATCCTATCAGCCAGACATAATCTGCGTTGCCTGTTTCTCACAACGCATTCCTCGCTCTATTCTAAACATACCACGGCTTGGCTGTCTCAACGTCCATCCCTCACTCCTACCCACCAATCGCGGCCCCGTCCCCCTCTTCTGGACATTTCGTAACGGCGACTCCGAAACAGGCGTCACCATCCATTACTTAGAAGAGACAATGGACACAGGCGACATTCTTGCACAAGAGCGCATCGCTGTTCCCGATGGCATTAGCT
>CAXTUE010000504.1:3438-3795 GCA_964247355.1 uncultured Ktedonobacteraceae bacterium
ATTGTGCAATGGAAATATCACACGCACAACGCAAGACGAAACGAAAAGTAGCTACTACTCGTTTCCCACAGGCGAAGACTTCATCGTTCACGCGGAAGAATGGGAGGCACAACACATCTACAACTTTATCAATGGCATAGGGCATTGGGATATTCCAGCAGAACTACATGCAGGAGGACAAGTATTTTTTACTAGAGACTGTCATTCTTATAGCCATAAGGATACAAATGGTTGTCAGAATGACAGTCTACCAGAGATACCTTGCCGCAATGGTTGGATAAAGATTAAGCTCGAACACCCGTAGGGGTGATATATATTTAAAACAGTTGTGGAAAATAAATAGTACAGAGAATTGAA
>CAXTUE010000505.1:0-3775 GCA_964247355.1 uncultured Ktedonobacteraceae bacterium
GGTTTGGCATTGCTTTCATCCCGTCCTGTTTGGCACCCTCATATCGCCAACCGTCGGTTTTTAAGGCGGTCCCTACCTCCACCATATTCACAGTCTTTCATGAAAATGCATCATTATGCCCTCATGTTTACAAGACTTTGCTCACCTGGAGTGAGAGCCATTTCAAAATGGTTTGAGTGATGAGATCAGCAGCATCATGTTGCACAAAGTGTTCAGCGTGAGGAACGGTCAACAGAGTCCAGTCATTCTCAAGCCATTCCCAGTACTCTCCTTTGCTTCTAAGTAGCTAGTTTATTACGAGACCTGATGGTATTCTAGCATTGACACGTTAAATGTAAGAGCATAAGGAGCAAACTTCTATCATGGCAACAAACAGTCAAACATTCAATCCACGTCCATTCGGGCCATTGGTGGCAAACGCGCAACGCTTCGTTACGAACATTCATACTTTCGTCTATCGCCTGACGGGTGGCAGAATTGGCGGGCGTATGGTTGGAAGTCCCGTACTGCTCCTCACCACGGTTGGACGAAAAAGCGGCAAGGAGCGTACACTACCCCTGCTTTACCTTGCGGATGACGAGACAATCGTGCTGGTCGCCTCGAATGGTGGCGCGGCAAAACATCCTCTATGGTGGTTAAATCTGCAGGCGCACCCACAAGCAAGAGTTCAGATTGGGTCACGCATACTTCCAATGACAGCCACCGCAGCAGAAGGTGAGGAGCGGAACCGCCTTTGGTCTCGTCTCATTGCAATGTACCCGGAGTATGCGAACTATCAAAAACGTACACCGCGCGAAATACCTGTTGTGCTGCTACGCTCTTGATACCATCCAGGTTTCTTTGCGATGTTTTGCGTACTCGTTACATTGTCTATAGAAGACGTATAGTGTAGCGAAAGCATTTTGCTAGCAAAATGAGAGGACTTGTATCTATAATGAGCGAGCAGCGCAGTGAACCCTCGTTAGATAAATATAGGAAATTAGAAGGCATGCCCCGTCGCGAGTTTCTCGCTCTGTGCGCCCTTGGTCTGTTACCAGGAGTGCTAGCGGCTTGCCAGGATGGAACATCAGCAACGGCAGGTGCTGGTAGCATGGTTACACAATCGGTACAAAGTAATTCCACAAAGCAAGCTTCACCTACCGATGCTGACTGGACAACACTGGCGAAGAGCTTACAGGGTACGCTCGTTCGCCCCAGTAGTTCGCAATACACAACGGCACGGCAGCTTTTTGACCCACGCTACGATAGTGTACATCCTGCCGCGATTGCTTATTGTGCAGCCCCTGCTGATGTACAGGCATGCCTCGCCTTCGTGCGTAAGTTTGGCCTGCAGTTCGCGCCACGTTCAGGGGGGCACAACTACAACGGCTATTCGACGAGCACAGGTCTGGTCATCGACGTTACACGCATGCATAGCGTGACGGTGAATACGGGCGCGAACATAGCAACGATAGGAGCAGGCACACGCCTGATAGATGTCTACAACAATCTCGCGCAACACGGTCTGACACTTCCCGCTGGCTCTTGCCCAACGGTTGGTGTGGCGGGTCTAACGCTCGGCGGCGGAGTCGGCGTGATTGGTCGTAAGTTTGGGTTGACCTGCGACAACCTGCTATCGGCACAGGTCGTGACCGCCGATGGTCGTGCGCTCACTTGTGACGCACAGCAGAACCCGGACCTTTTCTGGGGGTTACGCGGCGGTGGCGGCGGCAACTTTGGTATTGTTACCTCATTCACTTTTCAAGTACACCCCGTTACGACGCTGACGCTATTCACACTGGCATGGTCATGGAACGATGCGGCAGCCGTTGTGAACGCATGGCAACACTGGGCACCACAGGGACCGGACGAAATATGGTCCAACTGCCTGCTGCTCGCGCCAAAAGACAAGAACGCGAGTCCAATTGTACACGTCAACGGCGTGTATGTTGGCACAGCAGGTCCGTTAGATGGCTTACTAGCACAGCTTATCAATAAGATAGGTATCGCCCCGACCTCCCACTATGTGGCGAGTCCGGGCATTCTCGCGACAATGCTGTACGAGGCCGGCTGTTACAACAAGAGTGTCCCGCAGTGCCATCTCCCATCGCAGGACCCCAGTGGTCAACTAGTGCGTGATACCACCGCCGTGAAATCCCATTACTATGTGAATCCATTGTCGAGTCAGGGTATCCAGACATTAATCAACGCAATTAACACACGGCATGCCTCTTCCACATTGGGCGAGGGTGGTATCGGTATGGATGCCTATGGTGGTGCCATCAATCGCGTCGCCTCAAACGCGACGGCATTCGTGCATCGAAACGCGCTCTTCAGTTCGCAGTTTTCGGCAAGCTGGAACGCGACCGATGCAGCATCCGTTGTCTCCGCCAATCGCTCATGGCTCAACAACACATGGCAAGCGATGCGTCCTTACGCCACGGGCACATCATACCAAAACTACGTTGACCCAGATTTAGCCGACTGGCAACACGCATACTACGGCGCGAATCTGGCGCGGTTACAACAAGTCAAGGCGACGTATGATCCTCACAATCTCTTTCACTTCGCGCAAAGCATTCCATTATAATAGTGTAAGTTGAAAAGCGCACGGACGCCCACTGCCGCGCATCATTCCCCTTGCGGGTGCCCTGGCTCAACCACAAACCTCTCTTCAGCTTAAGTTAACACCTATGGGGCTAGTCGCCTTGTGCGCGTCCGTGTTTACCACATTATTTCGTTAAATAGTTCCTACATTTTATCAGAGACGCCCGCTTCGCTAAACGTTGCCATATCGCGATGCAGTTGTAAAGCTGCTTCGATGATCGTCATAGCGAGCACCGCACCCGTGCCTTCGCCCAATCGCAAATTGAGGTCAAGCAGAGGCGAGAGCTTGAGTTGCTCAAGAATGATGGCATGGCCGCGCTCGACTGAGATGTGTCCTGCGAATAGGTAATCACGTACGGCAGGTACAAGCCGCGTGGCGACAAGGGCTGCCGCGCCAGAAATGAAGCCGTCGATTACAATTGGTACACTGGCCTGCGCGGATGCCAAAATAACACCGACTAGGCCTGCGATTTCCAAACCGCCGACTTTCGCCAGTACATCAAGCGGGTCTGTTGCATCGGGTCTATTGTGTGCAATGGCCCACTCGATGATGCCTATCTTGTGCATAAGTTGTGCATCATCGATGCCTGTGCCACGACCGGTCACAAGTTGTACAGGTGCATGGGTAAGCACTGCTGTAATCGCGCTTGAGGCCGTGGTGTTGCCAATACCCATCTCGCCTGTCGCAAGCATATCCACGCCCTGCTGTATCAGCGAGTTTGCCACATCCATACCTACGGTAATCGCAGCAATAGCCTGTTCTCGCGTCATCGCTTGCCCCTGCGTCATGTTTGCGGTACCTGAAGCGACCTTGTGTGAGAGCAGTCGTGGATGCTGTAGAGGCTCCGCGACACCAATATCAACAACCACAATCTCCGCGCCTGCGTGACGCGCGAGTGCGTTAATCGCAGCACCATTATGCAGAAAGTTGAGCACCATTTGCGGCGTCACAGCCGCAGGATACGCACTGACACTCTCCGCCGTGACGCCATGATCGGCGGCCATGATAACTACTGCTTTGCGCTTTAGAGCAGGTATAGCCTGATGCGTGATGCCAGCCATCTGTACGGCAATCTCTTCCAGGCGTCCCATGCTACCGGGAGGTTTTGTCAGTTGCTGCTGTCGCGTCCGTGCCTGCTCCATTGCGTCCGAGTCAAGCGGGGGAATTGATATGTTGAAAGGTTGCATC